>CAYNUN010000042.1:0-10311 GCA_964400345.1 uncultured Methylobacteriaceae bacterium | reverse complement strand
CTACGCGGTGGGCGCACTCACCCGTGATCACATCCGAAAACACGCTCGAGTGTCGGATGACAGAATTACGATCATACCGAACTGGGTTGATACGGATCGTTTTCTTCAGAAGGAAACATTCAAAGAACGCCCGACCGAGGCATTGATCGTCGGAAATGAACCCTATGATACGACGGCGATCGAGACCGCTTGCCGATCACTCGGAATTCGAGTGAGCCGGTTCGGCTACGGCTTCGGGAACTCGTCCGACCGGTTGGAGGTCGAGTTTCGTGCCGCCGACTTGGTGTTCGCCGTCGGACGAACGGCGATCGAGTCAATGGCGGTGGGCTGCGGCGTCATACTTTCAAGCGGCGCTGGAAACTCGGAGTTGATCTTGGCGCAGAACTTCGACGCCTACAGAGGCAAATTCGGCGTTGCCGGTCTCAAAAAGGAGTGGTCGCACCATGAGGCCGTCGAGTCACAAATCCTGAGGTATGAAGCAAGCTCTATCGCCTCTGTGAGCGATCTTGTGCGAAGCAATTACTCAATGAAAGCGGCAATCGGTCGATGGCTTACCGAATACGACTCCATTCTCGCGAAGCCGACAGCGCCATGCGGCGAACCATGTGATGTAATCGATTATCTGCATCAGATAGAGGAATTGATCCGTGATTACAGCTACCGATTAGAGGACGCCAATAATAGATGATCGTATTCAATCAATGAATTCAATTGAATCTGAAATCACAAAATCAAAAAATCATACGTCCTCGGTGCCACGCTTTGGGGGCAGGCCCCGACCGTGGCGCTAGATGACGGTTATTCCCGCGCTTCTGATCTTGTCCAGATCTTCGTGGTAGCGCACCGTCAACCGCTCTTCTTCACGCTGCGTGAACGGATGGTAGATCGTGCCCGCTTGATGCTCGGATAAGATCCTGTCGATTTGTTCCTGACCGACCTTTTTTCTTCCGCCGTGAAACAGCTTCCGTATCGCTTCGACTTGCTCGATCGTCAGCCGCGTCACTCGCTCCGACCGGGGCAACTCTCGTTCGAACCGGATTCTTTGACCGGCGAACATTTCTGCGATTGCTATCGGATCCTTCTTGTAGGTTTCGAAGGTCCATACGACGACATCGTCGGCCGGAAACACCTTGACTATTTCTTCCACCAAGGCTGGCCAGCCGAGATCGTTTTCGCTGAATTTTCTGTCGTAAAACTCGAACGCGTTCGGATTTCCACCGCTCCTGATCGATTGGCAATAGGCGGACGGCAGGATCTCAGCATAGTCTCTGATCGACAGATAGATTTTCGTAGGGTGCGCTTTCAGTATAATCTTGAGAGACGACAAATATTCAGCTGCATTCGGATAAAACCCGTTCAAAAGGTCGTCTACGCTCCCCAATATATTTTCTTCCGACACAAGGATGCGGGCTTTGTCCGAATACGGCTGGGCCATTTCCTGCAGCAACGGCTCACGACGCCAGCCGTGGCCGAAGCGAGCGAGTTGCATTGTGAGAACCGAGCGGGACCTTATATCGTATTGCACGAACTTTTTTTGACGCAAATAAGCTCTGGAGAAGTATTTCACTTCTTCATTCTGACCGGAAAAAACGACTTCAAGGATATCTTGGAACTGCGTCGTGGCGGTCTTGTGCGCTCCCAGATGAATCCGGAATTCCATCACGTCGCCTCCGAGAGCGGCGCCGTCATGCGCTGCTCGGCCAAGGTCAAGTAGCGATCGATCGCCTCACATTGCGCCGGCGCTCCCTGAAGTGCGTTTCGGACCAAGGCCGACGTCGTATTCCCCAAGTCCGGAGACCAAAGGGGAAGCTCGGCCGCATCCTTGATGGCGGTGACCTTAACGCGGTTGCACACGGGGAGAACGGGTGTTCCGACCAAGGCGGCCAAAAGAACGCAGTGATATCGGTTGGAAATCACGAGATCGGCGGAACGAAGCTCGGCGACCAGTTCCTGCCAGGTGTCGGGTGCGGAGTAAGCGACGCCCGCCTGCCGTCGGTCGAGCAATCGTTCATCCGCCGAAGGCGTCGAAGTCACGGTCGTGACCGACTTGGGCAAGGCCGCAAGCGTCTCGAGAAGGCGATCGAGATGCAGCGGGTCGTTCGGATCGGTCTTCGTGACGGCGACGATTATGCCGGGCGTCCGATCCGATCGCGGAATGGACCGGATGCGGCGGGCAATGGACAGAACGGAGTCCGACCCAAGAATACATTCGATTCCGGCGTCTTCCAGGAATGCGCGGGACATGTCGTCCCTGACCAGAACGGGTCCGGCGATCGTCGCCAAACAGTCCCGCAGTCGGTCCGGCGTATTGGCCGTCCGCGTTCTTGGATTGATCGACAACGGAAAGTTCGACAGCCGCGGATTGACTTCGGCTATGGCCTTCAACGTTCCGAACATCGCGGCGCTCGGGGTGGCGTCGAATTGATCGCCGCCGACCACGAAGACCCGTTCGTATCGCGAAAAGGTCTTTGCATCGTCTGCGAACCGACGCCGGGCACTCGCGATCAGAAACGGCTGAGCGACCTGTTCCAACCCGGCCGAACGGATCAGTTTCCGCCACCGCCGCAGCGGATGGTCCGGCGTTTTGCCGCGAAGATGGAACGGCGGAGCCCCGGCATCGATGAACGCGCGAAGCCTGTGCTGATCCGTCGCCAGAAAGCCGCCGGTCCACACGTCGACCCGATGACCGGGATAGGCCTCCGCCAATCGAATGAGGTTGGCCTCCAGAATCGCCAGATCACCAAGATTGCCCTTGAGATTGGCGAACACGATCGCGACGGACTTTTCCATCACCAATCCCCGAAGCTCAAAAGGGCCGTCGACCTCGCCCGGAGCACCGCGCATCGTCCGGATGACGAGGTCGGCGCCGGAGCTTCCCCGGACGGACGGCGAGGCGGCCCCCCGCCGTATGAGCTCCATCGACGCGCCGCCGTCACGCGAATGCACCGCCGCGCCAAGACTGAAGGATCGCTCGCGTTTCGTCCAGAACGTCGTTCCAGCGCCCGGGAGCCTGTTGATGCAGAAGGCGGACCGACGCGTACCAACGGCTGCCCGGGCCGGAGACGGGCCAAGCCCAATAAGCGGGCACCGCCAGCAGGCCCAGCGTCGGAACCCCGTAAGCCCCGGCGATGTGCAGCACGGAATTGTCGACGGTCAAGACGCCGTCGCAGGCGGTCAAGCCGCTCGCGATCGATGCGAGGTCGCCGGAGGGATCGATCAGATCGAAGCGGATGCGGCCGGGCAGGCGCTTGGACAGGAACGCCCGCTCCCCCGGGGTGACGCCGTGCTGCGCCGAAACGAAATCGGCGTCGATGCCCGCCAGAAGGTCCGCGAGGGCGGCGATCGGGATATTGCGGAACTTCGCCTGACGGCGGTTCGTCGTTTTCCATGCCACGGCGAGAACCGGCCGGGACCGGACGCCGTCCCGCCACGCGGCGGGCGGTGCGAAAAAGGTGTTCTCGGCCACGCGGGCGAAGTCGGCCTCGCTCCGGACCACGTGCGCAAGGACGTCGCGCGCGAGCAGATAGCCCGAGACCCGGCCCGCGATCGCGCGCAGATCGCCGGATTTGCCGACCACCTCGGTTCCGGGGAAATTCTCCGTCATCGTCGAGACGTGCCTGTCGTCGACGGCAAGGATGAGCCGGGCTCCGGTCCGGCGCTGGAAGGCCTTCACGACCAGAGCGGCCAGGATTTCGCCGCCGAGACTATCGTGGAAGTTGAACCAGACCAGGATCGGAAGATCACTCGGTTCGTCCGCCGACCAAGGCCGGAGGCCCAGCGCGGCGATCAGTTCAACGGGCCGGTTGAAATTGCGGACATGCACCGGGCCGTTTCCCGGTGCGGGGGCGGCATCGTCGGGCGGGCTGAAGCGCGCGACGGGATAGCGCGGCCAACCGCGCTCGACGCGACCGAATTTGTAGTCGATCCAATCGACCATCAGGTCCGCTTCTTCGCGCAGAGGGCCGCCGTCCACGGCACCGTAAAGCCGATGCGCAGCCGCATAACGCCCGACGCCGAACTGCGCGGCCGCCGAGGCGAAATGCAGATGGTTCCGCCAATGCGGAGTCAGCAGGCGGGCCAGAGCTTCGACGGCGGTCGCGCGCTCGCGCAGAAGCTTCGCCGAAAGGATCGAACTGAGCAGCGTCGGCTCTCTCATCGTTTCACCGACGCGGTCGAGCCGACAGGGCCCGCGCCGCTCGCTCCGAAAGGCGCCGCCGTGAACCAAGCGTCGAACGCGGAAGCCAACCGTCGCCTGCGCAACAGATGCAGCAGCAGATTGTGCTGCCGGACGCCGGGATAGGGGGCGAGCGTCGCCGAACCGAGGATGGATGCGATCTCGTCCGCCGCGCCGGCATCCCTGCCACGGTCCGCGCCATAGCAGATCAATGCGTGGCCCGGCCGAGGCGACAGCTCCTGCAACAGAGACTTCATCCGGGGATGGGCCGAGGGCTTGTCCGGCCCGACGGCCACCGCGCCTTGCCAACCGTTGAGCCGCGCCGCAGCGAGGGCCGCAAGGCCGCCGGCGCTGGTGCCGAACGCCAGCGTCCGGCCGTAACCTTCCGCCTCCGGCGCCAAAGACCGCGCAAGGGCCTGCATGTCTCCGCCGAGCCCCGGCACGCCGTCGACGTAATGGCCGCGTTCAGGATCGCAGATCACGAGCAGATCATAGGCCTTGGGATCGAGATGCGTCAGGATGTTCCACGCCGGCAGCATCAACCGCATCATGTTGCCGGAAAAGCCGACGATCAGCGTCTTGTCTTTCCGGGGGGCGTGGCCGCCGTCATAGACATCAAGATAGGGCGACACGGAACGGCGGTTCCAGGCCGACGCCTCCGGAAAGCGCGCCAAGCGGCTGCGCATGCCCGTCCGCCACAGCCACAGCTTGGCCCGGACGGTCAGCGGCCGGGAGGCGTCCGGGTCGGTCGGCGGCGCATTCGAAACGAGAGCCGCCAGTTCCGACGGTGCGGCCTTGACGGTCACGGCGTCGATCAGTGCGCGCAGCTCCGTCCCGCGCCCGCAGCGGCCGAGAGAGGCGTACAGATCGGCGATGTCCGTGCCGGGGCCTGCGTCGCCGGGCTCGATCCGATCGGCGCCGCCCGCCGAACGGTCGCCTTGCGGGGTCGCGCCGCGCTTGCGCAGAAACGCCGCCGTGATGCGGACGCTGCGCAGCTTGCGCGCCTCGCCCTCGGAGATCCGGATCGCGAAAAGCTGTTCGAGGGCCAAGTGAACCCTGAGCGCGGACAGGGAATCGCCGCCGAGTTCCGCGAAATCCTCGTCGGGACCGACGGAAGGCAGCTCCAGCTCCTTCGCCCAGATCGCGGAGACGAGTTCCTGCAAACGGCGGTCGGAGGAGTCGACGGGCGCGGCGGAAGGCGCGTCCGAGGGCGCGGCCTCGCGGCGCTGCGCCGCGAGCGCCGAAAGCGCGGGTCGGTCGACCTTGCCCACCGGGGTGCGCGGCAAGGCGTCGAGAAAGATCACGCGTCCGGGAACCTTGAAGGGCGCCAAACGCTCCGTCACCCAACCGCGCAGTTCGAGGGCCGACACGGCCTTGCCGGGAGCGAGGACTACGGCGGCGGCCACATCCTCACCCAAGGTCTTGTGCGGCACGCCGAACGCCGCGGCCTCCGCGACGGCCGGATGATCCGCGAGGACGACGTCGATCTCGTCGGGAGTGAATTTTTCACCCCCGCGATTGATCTGCTGCTTGATGCGGCCCGTCAGAAACAGGTCGCCGTCGGCGTCCAATCTCCCGAGGTCGCCCGTCAGGAACCAGCCGTCGCGGAAGGCCCGCGCATTGGCCTCCGGGTCGTCCTCATAGCCGGAGAAGACGTTTTCTCCGCGGATCGCGACCTCGCCCTGAGCGCCCTCCGGGACATCGGTGCCGTCCGCCGCAAGAATCCGGATCGTGGGGCCGAAGGGCCGCCCGACAGAACCCGGCTTTCGGGGCGCCGGCGGCAGTGCGGTCGAGGTGATCAACGGCCCGGCTTCGGTCATGCCGAAGGTCTGGATCACGGGGACTTTGAAGACCGATTCGAGATCGGCGTGGCCGGAGGGGCTGAGCGCCGCCGCAACCGAGCGGATCAGCCGCAGGCCGTCGCCGCCGTCGTGCCCGTTGCGTCGAGCGAGCAGGACGAGTTCGGCCAGCGTGGCCGGCACTCCCTGAAACCAGGTCGGTCGAACCCGGGGCAGGAGTTCGAAGAATCGCCCGGCGTGAAAGCCTCCGGCCATGACGACCGAGCCGCCGGAGATCAGAGGCGCGAGCAGAAGATCGACCACCCCGCCGATATGGTGCTGTTCCCACATGCACAGACACCGATCGTCGGATCCGAGCCCCATCGAGCGCGCCACATCGCCCGCCGAGGCGCAGATGTTGCGATGACTGAGAGGCACGAGCTTTCCGGCACCGGTCGAGCCGGAGGTCTGCAGCACGACGGCGATGTCGTCGGGGTCGGGTCGCTCGAGCCGCGCCGGCGCCGCGTCGACACCGACCAGGTCCGACCGCGACAGGACCCTGAGCCCCATATGCCGGGCCGCCGAAGCCACAGGACCGTCCGCCGTGTCGGCATCGACCACGAGGACGTCGAGCCGTGTCCGCCGGAGCGCGGCCATGGCGTCATCCGGCCCGAGCGCCGGGTTGAAGGGCACGGCGACGCCGGCCAGCATCGCACCGAGCAAGGTCAGAGCGAGGTCGCTCCCGTTCGGCAGGACGATGCCGATCCGTCCGCGTCCCGCTTTTCCTTCGAGGGCCGGGAGCAGCGCGCCGGCGAGCGCGGAGGATTGCTCGAAGACCATGGCCCGCGACAAGGAGCGGCCGTCTTCCGTCAAGATCGCAACGGCTTGCGGGCCGGCGTCCGCCTGCTCCCGGAGCAGTGAAAGCAGGTCGCGCGGCCCGATACCGCTCATTGGCCGGATCGAGCGTGATAGCGCGCAAGGGCGGCGGCGACTTCGCGATGATCCGCCGCGATATGCGCAACGACGCGCTCGCGCTCGTCGTCCGACAGGGGCTCGCCCGCCGCCAAGCGCGCCAGGATATCGACGTCGAAAAAGTGGGGCGCGTGGGAGAGGACGAACAATTCGTCGCGCAGGTCGAGCGTTCCGGCGGGCGAGGTGATGTCGCAGACATTGTCCGAGCCCAGCCGCACATGAACCCCGGCGGCGAGGAGTTCGAGCACCCGCGCGATCGAATTGCCCGTCGGCGAGAGAAGGGGCCGGATCTGCCGCATGCTGATCGCCGCCGCCGGGCAACAGATGACGCCGATCTTCTCCCGCGCCAAACCGGTGGCGAGTTCGGCGAAGCGCGCCTCGTCATAAGTCGACGGCGAGATCACATGAACGAGCCAGACCAGGGGCTCGGCCGTCACCGAAGCGCCGAGGCCCATTTCGACCGACAGGCGCAGCACCATTTCGGACATGGCCTCGCCGTCATGGAACCGCTGGTCGACATGCATGTGGATCTGCTTGCCCGTCCGCCTCGCCAGATCGAGGAAACGGCGGCAGCTCTCTTCGAGGCCGATATGGTCGGGATAGTCCTCCCGGTCGTCCCGCTCCGGCAACGCACCGATGAAATCGGCGCGCGCGGCGGCCTCTTCGATCATCGCCCAACGCTTCGGGATGTCGTCGCGGAAGCCCAGCGGCGAATAGGCGCCGACGCGGAAGTCGATGCGGTCGCGCATCCGAGCGCCGAGCCCGAGAAGACGGTCGAGAGCGGTAAAGCCCACGCGATCATCCGTGACGTCGACGACGCTGTCGGCCCGCCGCGTGCCGAGCGAGGCGAGCCGCTCGAGGCAGCCGCCCACACGCGCTTCCAGCAAGGAGGGTTCATAGCAGTCGCTCTCATGAACCATCGGTATCAGCGCATGCTTGCGACCAAGCGAAATGGCTGACGCCTGGGCCAAATCGGGAGCCCCAAGCAGTTCCAGCGTAGCGTCGAGCGTTTCCGCACGATCGATGTGCAAGTGAGCGTTGAAGTACCCGCCCAATGCTTCAACCCGCTCGTCCAATACGACGAAAAACGGGGTCCGATCTCGGGAAAGGAAATCCGCTGCCACTTCGCTACCCGATCCTCTCCTGCAGTCGTTTCACGGATGCCTGATCGCAAACGGGAAACAGCCGCGCCGTCACAATTCGTCCGGCGGACTGATAATGGCATGGGGACGACATATCAAGCACCGGAAACACCTGACCCGATCTCGTGTCGTCCTGAATGCTCGATCCCGAGTGTTCACGGTCCAGTCTTTTCGACCGAATGAAAGCAACCGCAAAGGTCAAGCTGTAGAATCACCCCGAGGGGAACAGTCCATCGCGCGACGGCTCATGCGCGAAACGCATTGATGACCCACCCTCTGTGCAACGTGTTCGGTTTCAGAAGGCAGGGATTGCTTCGGCTCGACGAATGCGGGCATGCGCGGCGGCGCAAGGATCGCGCATCCGAAGGGCTCGTCACTGCAGCGCGACAAGTCTGCGAAGGCTTTTTCAGACCGTCAACTGAGCGCCGATCTCCACCACGCGGCCGGTGGGCAGATGAAAGTAAGCGCTCGCATCGCCCGCACCGTTCGCCATGGCGATGAAGAGCTTGTCCTGCCAGAGCGGCATGCCGCTGTGGGCCGCGGGCTTGATGGAGCGGCGCGACAGGAAGAAGGAGGTCGACATGATGTCGAATTTCAGGCCGCCCTTTCGGCAGAGCGCCAGCGCCTTCATGACGTTCGGCTCTTCCATGTAGCCGAAGCGCATCGTGATCCGGGAGAAGTTCTCGTCGATGGTTTCCATGCGGACGCGCTCCTCTTCGGGGATGCGCGGCACCGTGGCGGAACGGATCGTGAGGATGGCGTTCTTCTCGTGCAGCACCTTGTAGTGCTTGAGACTGTGCAGCAGCGCGCCGGGGGCGGTCTCGGAGTCGGCCGTCAGGAAGATCGCGAAACCGGGCACGCGTTGCGGCGGCTTCTCGCGGAGTTCGGCCGCGAGGATCGCGAGCGGCACGTCGGAGCGCCGGAGCTTCACGGTGAGGATGTCGGCCCCCTTCACCCATGTCCACATGCACAGCACGATGACCGCCCCGACGAGCAGCGGGACGTAGCCGCCGTCGAACACTTTCAGGATGTTCGCGGAGAAGAAGATCAGATCGATCAGGAACAAAGGCCCCATGACGCCCGCGGCGGCCCAGAGCGGCCAGTTCCAACGTCGCCGGATCACGATGAAGGCGAGCGCCGCGGTCACCAGCATGGTGCCCGTGACGGCGATCCCGTAGGCGGTCGCCAAGCGGCTCGACGATCCGAAAATGACGACGAGGAACAGGACGCCCGCCATCATCATGTAGTTCACATGGGGCATGTAGATCTGCCCCTCCTGATCGGCCGAGGTATGGCGGATCTCGAGGCGCGGCAGAAGCCGCAACTGGATGGCCTGCCGCGTGAGCGAGAACGCCCCCGTGATCACCGCCTGGCCCGCGATGACGGTCGCCATGGTCGCGAGCAGCACGACGGGCAGCAGGGACCATGCCGGGAAGAGATGGAAGAAGGGGCTTTCGAGCTTCGAGGGATCCGCCAGAACGAGCGCCCCCTGCCCCAGATAATTCAGCGCCAAGGCCGGGAAGACGATCAGAATCCAAGCGGCGCGGATCGGACGCTTTCCGAAATGGCCGAGATCGGCATAGAGCGCCTCCGCGCCCGTGACCGCGAGGAAGACCGCGCCCAGAGCGATGAGACCGATCACGCCGTTGTCGAGCATGAAGCGGACGGCGTGGAGCGGATTGATCGCGGCGAAGACCCCGAGATCGTCGGTGATGTGGATCAAGCCCCCGGCCGCCATGGCCAGAAACCAGGCGAGCGTGATCGGCCCGAACCATCGCGCGACCGACGCCGTGCCGCGGCTCTGGGCGATGAAAAGACCGAAGATGATCGCGATCGTCAGCGGCAGGACGAAGCGCTCCGTCGCCGGATGGACGAGCTTCAGCCCTTCGACCGCCGACAACACGGAGATCGCGGGAGTGAGCAGCGCGTCGGCATAGAACAAGGCCGCGCCGACGACGCCGAGCACGAAGACGACGGTGGTGCGACGCCCCATCGCGCGCTGCGCGAGCGCCATCAGGGACAAGGTGCCGCCTTCGCCGTCATTGTCCGCGCGCAGCAGGAGAACGACGTATTTGAGCGTGACGATGACGGTCAGCGCCCAGAGGATCAGGGACAAGAGGCCGACGACGGCCTCCCGCGGGACGTGGGACGTGGTGGCCCCCGCCGCGAACATCGCTTCTCTGAAGGCGTAGAGCGGGCTCGTGCCGATGTCGCCGTAGACGACGCCGACGGCTCCGACCACGTG
>CAYNUN010000041.1:3253-10439 GCA_964400345.1 uncultured Methylobacteriaceae bacterium | reverse complement strand
AGGCGGAGCGTGAATTCGGGGATGTTCACCTCGATGCGGCGCGCGCCGAGGTCGCGCGGCATCCAACGCCAGCGCTCCATATTGGCGATGAGGTCGCCGATCGACCGGGGGACGACTTCCGAAGACCCGGCATCGGAAGTCTCGGCCTTCGGCGCGCGCGTCGCTTCGCGCATTTCGGCGAGCTTGTCGCGCAGGGCGCGATAGCCGGGATGAGGCGGGTTGAAATCGCGCAGCACGTCGCCGGGCGCATCGGAGCGGGCCAGCGCCGCCAGGACCGCATCGGCGGCCGGAACGTCGAGGACGGGCGTGATGTTCTTCGACAGACGCGACGGGTCGATGCGGCCGCCGCGGGCATGTTCGGCATAGGCGACCGCGGCGAGCGAGGCCGCCAGATCGGCCCGAGCGCGCTGCGACGCGTCGCCGGCGGGCGCGGGCGTGGCGTAATCGGCGGGTTCGAGCGCATCTTCGTCCGCACGCGACAGACGATCGACGAGGGAGCGCCCCGCCGCGGTCCAGCCGGACCCGTCCGACCAGTAGGGCCGGAAGTCGCGCGTCGCATAGGCCGCGAGGACCAGATCGAGATCGATGCGGCCGATGGTCGACGGTCGGGGAATCGCGACGGGATCGGCCGCGATCCGGCGCAGTGCTTCGGCGACGCCTTCGACGGACGGCGCTGCGGCATGATCCGCGGGTTCAGGGACGGGCCGCATTGCGGTTTCGGCGGGACCGTCGGGCGCGTGGAGGGGCGTGACGGTGGAGCGCAGTTCGTCGGGCCGGGACGACGCCTCCTCGGCGGCGAACTCGACGACGAGCGACCCGCGGATCGGCACTTCGGCCGACGCCGGGAGCGCGAATGCGGCCCCGAGCAGGAGGACGGACCGAAGGGCCCGGCCGCCGGAGGCCGCGCGACGGTGTTTCACGCCGCGTCTCCGAGAATCGCTTCGAGACGATCGGGCACGAGCCCGAGTTCTCTCGCCTTCCGGTAGAGCGTCGACCGGCCGATTCCGAGGTCGGCGGCGGCGCGGCCGACATGACCTCCGGCGCGTTCGAGGGCGCGCCGAACGGCCTCCGCCTCGATCTCGGCGAGCGTCTTGGGGCGTCCGTCCGCGTCGACGAAGTCCGAGGCGGCGGGAGCGGGCCGCTCAGAGACGGCTTCGACCGCAGCGACGAAGCGCGAACGCCCGATCGGAGCGATGCGGCCCGACAGGGCGGGAATGTGTTCGGCGGCGATCTCGTCGCCTTCAGCGGTGGTCACGGCGCGGTCGAGGACCAGATCGAGTTCGCGGAGATTGCCGGGCCAAGAATGCGCGAGGACGAGGGCGCGGGCCTCTTGGGAGAGGCGATGCACGTTCCGGCCCGTTTCCGCGGACGACCGGAGAATGCAGCGCAAAGCGAGATCCTCGAGATCCTCCTGACGGTGACGCAGGGCCGGAAGCGGAATCGGTTGGACGGCGAGCCGCATGTAAAGATCGTCGCGGAAGTCGCCCGCGCGCACCTTTTCGGCAAGATCGCAGCGCGTGGTCGCGATGAGGCGGATCCGGCGACGCGCGCCGGCCGAGGCGGCGGAAAAACCGATCGTTCCCGCGTCGAAACCGCGGGCGAGCAACGCCTGATCCTCTTCGCCGAGCGATTCGATCCGGTTCACGATCAAGGCGGTGCCGCGCAGGCTCGCCTCCTCGACGGCGCGTTGCAGATCGGCGGAGCCCGTATTGGAGGCGCCATGGACGACGGGCGGCTTGTCGCCGCGCTCGCTCGCGGCATGGACCGCATGCGCGAAGCGGCGCTTGCCCGTTCCCGGCTCGCCCGTCACGAGGACCGGCAGCCCGGTCCGTGCGGCGCGGAGACCGAGATCCCGCGCTCGCGCCATGGCCGGGGCGGAGGCCGCCATCGCCTCCAACGCTTCGACCGGTGCTTGGAAAGGACGATCAAGAAGCGCGTGCCGCAGTGCGTCGATGCGGATCGCATTGGACAGCGCGGCGGCGACGCGTTCGATTCCCGCGGGACGCACGATGAAATCCGAAGCGCCGGCGCGTAAAGCGGACGGCACCGTATCGATCCCGCCCGCCGAAGCGTGAACGATGATCGGCGGTACGCCGAGGCGACCGCGCAGGCGCGACAGCACCGCCATGCCGTCGAGATCGGGCATCACGAGATCGAGGATGACGGCGGCGATCCCTTCGCCCGCCGCGGATTCGAGACGCGCCATGGCTTCATCGCCGCCCGCCGCGAAAACGGGAACATGCCCGCAGCGGCGGACGAGGCTTTCGAGCCGGCGCCGCTCGTCGGCGTCGTCATCCACGATCAGAACGGTCTTGGGCATGGAACCTGCGGTCGGGGGGAATCGATGACGCCGCGATCGTCGGCCCGCAGGGTAAACGCCGATTTAACGCGGAAGACGAAAAACGACCGAAGCGAGTCCTGAAACGGGAATGATGCCCGGATCCGGGTCGGACGACTGAAACGAGTTAACGCCTTCGTAAGGTTTTTTCCTCGCGAAAGTCTGCGGTTGTGCTACTTAAAATTGAATCACTTGGAAGCGTATCATGTTGCGACTGTTCGGCTCGAAACCCCATACTGAGCGCGAAATCGAGCAGGAAGCCCTTTCGGCTCCGGCTTCGGATTTCGCCGAACTCGAGGGCATCTTCGACAAGTTGTCGGAAGGGCTCGCGGAAGTCGCGTCCGTTCAAGCATTGGTCGTCGGTCTGCGGCAGTCTTTGACGCATGCGCTCATCCAGCAGCGTGCGCTGAAATCACAGAATGCGCGATTGGAATCCACGATCTCCTCGCTCGAGGACGAACTCGCAGCGGCTCGTGAGGCGGGAGCGATCAGTTCGAAGCGGCTGGCCACGCTGGAGGCGGAACTTCCGCCGCTGCGGCAGCAGATCATGGCCTTCGAAGAGACGAACGGGGATCTTCAGAACCGGATCGTGATCACTCAGACGGATCTGCGCAGCGCGGTCGAGCGCGTGCAGGACCTGACCATGCGGCTCGATGCGACCCAACGGGATCTCAACGCGGCGAACGAGGACGTCGTCCGCGGGCGCGAGATGCTGAACGAGGAGCAGGAGAAGAGCGCGAACCTGCAGCGCGTGTTTGCGGAAACGCGGACCGAACTGGACGCGATAACGAAGGAAGCCCGCTGGCTTACCGAACTCGCGCAAAAGAATGCGGCGGAGATTTCCGACCGCGACCGACTGGCCGCCGAACTGCGGGCGGAGCGCACGCGGCTCCAGGCCGAGACCGAATCGCTCTCGAACCGGCTCGGGCAGACGTCGCTGGAACTGGAACAGACGAAGAAGAATTTGGAAGAGGCCATCCGCGAACATGCGGAAAGCCGCCGGATGATCGATGCGAAGCTCGCCGCGGTCACGGGCCGAGCCGCCACGCTGAACGGCCTGCTCGAAGACTCGCGCGACCAGCTCGCCAAGCGGACCGCCGAGCTGCGCGACTCGCAGAGCGAGCTCAAGGACGCGCAGATCGCCAAGAACCGCGCCGAATCCCGCGCCGAGGCCGCGGCACGCGCCGTGACCGACGCGGTCGAGATCCAGCGCAAGACCGAAGAAGCTCGGCGCGTGCTCTTCGAGCGCACGGAAATGTTGTCCAAGGCCATCTCCGCCAAGGAGAAGAACCTCCAGCGGCTGGAAACGCAGCTCGGCGAAATGGACATCAAGTTCCGCGCCGTCGAGCAGACGGTCGAAAAGAACGCCCGCATCCATGCCAAGCGCGAGCAGGAACTGCTTGCACAGCTCGAGCGCGAGCGGATGGAACGCAGCATGACGGAAGGCGCGTCCGAAGTGCTGCGCCGCGACAAGCTGCGGATCCAGCGCGAACTCCTCGATCTCAAGACGCGGCTGACCGCGGCGACGCTGTCGGGCGAAATCGAGGAAGGGCTTGGACCGATCAGCGACGAGGATGCGGTGGCGGCGCAGAGCGCACGCGACTGATCCGCCTGCGGGGGCGGCTGTGCCGCCCCTCCCCTCCCCGGCGTATGCGGCGCGGCATGAGCCGCTCCGTGCGGCTTGGAGGCTCTTCCCGGAGCGCGGGATGAAGACGCCGACGGCGTGAAGAAGAATCGTTCCGAAATGGATGGGCGATATGCGGTCGGCTGAAAGGTCGTTCGTCGAATTGCGCCGTCGGACGCCTTGGTTCTTATGGAGGAACAAGGTTAACGCGCGGTTGACGCCCTGCCGCTCGTCGCCCTGCGCGGCGGTTCGCCGGTATCCGCGGAGCATAGCCCCGCTTCAAAGCAGAAAACCCCGCCGAAGCGGGGTTTTTCAGGTCGGAACCGGACCTCGTCGGAGGTTCAGCCCTGACGCGCCTTATAGCGCTTCTGCGTCTTGTTGATGATGTAGACGCGGCCCTTCCGCCGGACGATCTGATTGTCGCGGTGGCGCTCGCGCAGGGACTTCAGTGAGTTGCGGATCTTCATAGGACCATTCTCGCGACGTTTGCCGGCCTGCGGAAAGACCGGCGGAATTCGATGGTGGGCGCGACAGGGATTGAACCTGTGACCCCTACGATGTCAACGTAGTGCTCTCCCGCTGAGCTACGCGCCCCTCGCCCGAGAATTGCGTCTCGGCCGAACGTGGAGGGCCGTATAGCCGCTCCCCCGGAGGATGGCAAGCGCCGCGCCGCGGAATCAGGCGGCGATCAGCATCTTCTGCACTTCAGAGACGAGATCCCGAAGATGGAAGGGCTTGGACAGGATCTTGGCGTCCTTCGGAGCCTGCGAATCGGGGTTCAGCGCGACCGCGGCGAAGCCCGTGATGAACATCACCTTGATGTCGGGATCGAGCTCGGTGGCCCGGCGCGCGAGTTCGATGCCGTCCATTTCGGGCATGACGATGTCGGTCAGCAACAGCTCGAAGGGTTCTTCGCGAAGCCTGTGATAGGCGGTCATCCCGTTGTCGCAGGAGGCGACCGCGTAGCCCGCGTTCTCCAACGCTTTCACGAGAAAGCGACGCATGTCGTTGTCGTCTTCGGCCAGGAGGATACGCTGCATGATCTCGAACCACTCGATACGGACGCGCCCATAAAGCGCCGCTCAGGTAAACAGGACGTTTATGAAGAGGGCGTCGAAGCCTCCTCGGCGTGGAAATCGAGAGAAGGCCCATGGACCGCGGAGCCGCATCGCGGCACCATGAACGAGACCGAGGCCGCCCTGCGGAGAGCGATGAACGCGACCACGCCCGATTCGAACCGCAATGCCTTCGAAGCGCTGACCCCCGCGCGGCGCGCGAGCCCGCTCGTCTTCAACTCGCCGCATTCGGGCGCGCTCTACCCCTCGGACTTCCTCGCCGCCTCGCGGCTCGATGCGGTGACGCTGCGGCGCTCGGAGGACATGTTCGTCGACGAATTGTTCATGGGCGTGGTGGAGCGCGGCGCGCCGCTGCTGCGGGCGCATTTCCCGCGCGCCTTTCTCGACGTGAACAGGGAACCCTACGAACTCGACCCGCGCATGTTCGACGGCCGGCTGCCGGACCATTGCAATACGCGCTCCATGCGGGTGGCGGGCGGGCTCGGGACCATCGCCCGCGTCGTCGGGGAGGGGCAGGAGATCTATGCGAGGCGGCTGAGCGTGGAGGAGGCCCTCGAACGGATCGAGGGCTTCTACAGGCCTTATCATCGCGCGCTGCGGGGCCTGGTGGAGGACACGCGGCGGCGCTTCGGCTTCGCGCTGCTCGTCGACTGCCATTCGATGCCGTCGGGGCCGCATCTGCAGGCCGAAGGCGGACGGGCGGACATCGTCATCGGCGACCGATACGGGACGAGCTGCTCCGCCGCCTTCACCGACGCGGCGGAAGAGGCGCTGCATGCGCTGGGCTATCGCGTGGCCCGCAACAAGCCTTATGCGGGCGGCTTCATCACCGAGCATTACGGCCGACCCGCCACGGGCTTCCACGCCTTCCAGATCGAGATCAACCGCGCGCTCTATATGGACGAGCGACGGCAGGCGAAGCATGAGGGCTTCGCGAAGGTCGCGGCGGATCTGATGCGGGCGGCGGAAGCACTGGAACGGGCGGCGGCCGCGCATGCGGGCCTGCACCGGACGGCGGCCGAATGAGCGCGGAGCCCCGGCGGCGCAAGCCGTGCGGCCAAGAAAAAAGGCCGCCGTTGCCGGCGGCCCAAGTCTAGGGAGGAAACGCCCAAGGAGGGCTGCAAGGCTTCGCGGATGCGTCACCTTACGGAAGTCAATATGGATGTGCACTGCACAAAAGGCAAGTGTCACTGACGTATTTTTTGCAATGCAGCATGAAATTTTTTAAAGTTCTTTTTTATCAAAGGCTTAAGCATATACACCCCCATGCGTCGGGCGCATGACCTGCATTTTTCCCATGTTCGACGGTACTCTGCGCACCGAAACGGGCGCGGAGGACGGCGCGGTTGCCAAGGCGAAGCCCCTCCCCTAAACCGACGCGGGGCGCGAACCGGGGGTATCGATGGCGGCCGTGGACTTCGTTTCCTTCGTCGACGAACTCGCGACCCGTTCGGGCGCGGCGATCCTGCCCTTTTTCCGGACGGCGATCGCCTCCGTCGACAAATCCCGCGGCGGCCGCTTCGATCCCGTGACGGAGGCCGACCGCGCCGCCGAGGCGGTGATGCGCCGCATGATCTCCGGCACCTTCCCCGAGCACGGCGTCGTCGGCGAGGAATTCGGCAATGAGCGCGAAGAGGCGGAATTCGTCTGGGTGCTCGACCCGATCGACGGCACGCGCGCCTTCATCTCGGGCCTGCCCACCTGGGGCACGTTGATCGGCCTCATGCGCAACGGCTCGCCCTGCTACGGCATGATGCACCAGCCCTTCACGAAGGAGCGGTTCTCCGGGGACGGCGCTGCGGCCCGATGGGTCGGCCCGTCGGGCGAGCGGGTGCTGCGGACGCGCCGTTGCTCGAATCTTGCGGAGGCGACGATCTCCACGACGAGCCCGCGCCTGTTCGAGGGCGCCGAACTCGAAGGCTTCGAACGCGTGGAACGAGAAGCGAAGCTGACGCGCTTCGGCTATGACTGCTACGCCTATTGCATGGTCGCGGCGGGGCAGATGGACGCGGTGATCGAGTCGGGCCTCAAGCCCTACGACATCGTCGCATTGGTGCCGATCATAGAGGGCGCGGGCGGCGTGGTCACGACATGGGACGGCGGCTCGCCCGCCGAGGGCGGCGCGATCGTCGCCTCGGGCGACAAGCG
>CAYNUN010000041.1:0-3153 GCA_964400345.1 uncultured Methylobacteriaceae bacterium | reverse complement strand
ACGGTGACGGGGCGGGCGTCCTCAGCGCGGCAGGATGGTCTCGCCCGTCAGATGGAGATCGATCGCGCGGGCGGCCTGACGGCCTTCGCGGATCGCCCAGACCACCAGCGACTGGCCGCGGCGCATGTCGCCCGCGACGAAGACCTTGTCCTGCGACGTGCGATAGGCCTCGGTGTCGGCCACCACATTGTTGCGGCGGTCGAGCTTCACGCCCGACTCCGTCACGAGACCCTCGACCTTCGATCCCGCGAAGCCGATGGCGAGGAAGACGAGATCCGCGGGCAGGATGAATTCGGAGCCCGGGATCGGAACGCGCTTGTCGTCGACGCGCGCACATTTGACGCCCGTCACCTTGCCGTTCTTGCCTTCGATCCCGAGGGTCGCGGCCTGGAACTCGCGCTCGGCCCCTTCGGCCTGGCTCGAGGAGGTGCGAAGCTTCGTCGGCCAATAGGGCCAGGTCGTCAGCTTGTCTTCGATCGCGGGCGGCTTCGGGCGGATGTCGAGCTGGGTGACGCTCAGCGCGCCCTGCCGGAAGGAGGTTCCGACGCAATCCGATGCCGTATCGCCGCCGCCGATGACGACGACATTCTTGCCCGCAGCGAGGATGCGTTCCTCTTCGACGGGCTCCTGCCCGACCACGCGGTTCTGCTGCACGAGGAAGGGCATCGCGTAATGGACGCCCTTGAGATCCTGACCCGGCAGGCTCGGATTGCGCGGGTCTTCGGCCCCGCCCGCCATCAATACGGCGTCGAAGCCGTCGACCAGCTCCTTGAAGGGCATCGTGACGCCGATATTGACGCCGTAATGGAAGACGACGCCTTCGGCTTCCATCTGGGCGATGCGGCGATCGATGTGCCGCTTCTCCATCTTGAAGTCGGGAATGCCGTAGCGGAGCAGGCCGCCCGCCTTCGGCTCGCGCTCGAAGACGTGGACTTCGTGCCCGGTGCGGGCGAGTTGCTGGGCGGCGGCGAGGCCCGCCGGACCGGAGCCGACGATCGCGACGCGCTTGCCCGTGAGCTTGGACGGCGGCTCGGCCTTCACCCAGCCCATCTCCCACGCCTTGTCGGCGATCGCCTGTTCGATCGTCTTGATCGTGACGGGCGTGTTTTCGAGATTGAGCGTGCAGGCTTCCTCGCAGGGCGCAGGACAGATGCGGCCCGTGAATTCGGGGAAGTTGTTCGTGGTGTGGAGATTGCGCGCCGCATTCTCCCAATCGCCGCTGAAGACGAGATCGTTCCAGTCCGGGATCTGATTGTTGACCGGACAGCCCGTATCGCCGTGACAGAAGGGGACGCCGCAATCCATGCAGCGCGCCGCCTGCTTCGCCACGTCGCCCTCGTCGAGCGGCAGCGTGAACTCGCGGAAATGGCGGATGCGGTCGCCGGCGAGCTGATACTTCTGCTCTTGGCGATCGAATTCGAGAAAACCCGTGACCTTGCCCATCGTCCGTCTCTTTTCCTTGCCGCCCGTGATCGGGGCCGCCCCGCGTCATTCCGCGCGGGGCGGGGAACGCCTCACTCCGCCGCCTGAAGCGTCCGCAGTTTTTCCATTTCGCGCAGGGCGCGACGATATTCGACCGGCATCACCTTCACGAAGCGCGTCCGGTACTCGGCCCAGTTCTCGAGGATCTTCGCCGCACGGTCCGAGCCCGTATAGCGGAGATGGTTCGAGATGAGCTGATAAAGACGCTCCTCGTCGTGGCGCGACATGTCCCCGCCCACGTCGATGCGGCCCTTGGTTTCGAGGTCGCCGCCGTGGTGGTGGAGCCGTTCGAGGAGATTGTCCTCCTCCTCGACCGGTTCGAGATCGACCATGGACAGGTTGCAGCGCTTGGCGAAGCTCTTGTCCTCGTCGTAGACATAGGCCACGCCGCCCGACATGCCGGCCGCGAAGTTCCGGCCCGTCGGGCCGATCACGACGACGACGCCGCCCGTCATGTATTCGCAGCCGTGGTCGCCCGTGCCTTCGACCACCGTGATCGCGCCCGAATTGCGGACGGCGAAGCGCTCGCCGGCGATGCCGCGGAAATAGGCCTCGCCCGAGATCGCGCCGTAGAGCACCGTATTGCCCACGATGATCGAGTGCGACGGATCGGCCTTCGACTTGTCGGAGGGGCGCACGATCAGCTTGCCGCCCGACAGGCCCTTGCCGACATAGTCGTTGGCCTGGCCGTGGAGGTCGATCGTGACGCCCGCCGCCACGAAGGCGCCGAAGCTCTGGCCCGCGGTGCCCGTCAGCTTCACCGTGATGGTGTCTTCCGGCAGACCCTCATGGCCGTATCTCTTCGCGACCTCGCCGGACAGCATCGCGCCCGTGGAACGGTCGACATTCGTGACCGTCTCCTCGATCACGACGGGCGCGCCCGTTTCGATCGCGTCCTTCGCCGCGGCGATCAGCTTGCGGTCCAGCACGTCGTCGAGCGGATGGTGCTGGCGCATGGAGTGCCGCAGTTCCGTCTCCGGCGCTTCGGGCTTGTAGAAGATCTTCGAGAAGTCGAGGCCCTTCGCCTTCCAATGGGCGACGGCTTCGCGCTTGTCGAGGAGATCCGAGCGGCCGACCATCTCCTCGACGGTACGGAAGCCCATCTCGGCCATCATCTCGCGGACCTCTTCGGCCACGAAGAAGAAGTAGTTCACGACGTGCTCGGGCGTGCCCTTGAAGCGCTTGCGCAGCACCGGATCCTGCGTCGCGACGCCGACAGGGCAGGTGTTGAGGTGGCACTTGCGCATCATGATGCAGCCCGCCGCGATCAGCGGGGCGGTCGAGAAGCCGAACTCGTCCGCGCCCAGCAGCGCGCCGATGGCGACGTCGCGGCCGGTGCGGAGGCCGCCGTCGACCTGCAGCGCGATGCGCGAGCGCAGCTTGTTCATCACGAGCGTCTGCTGGGTCTCGGCGAGGCCCGTCTCCCAAGGCGAACCCGCATGCTTCAGCGAGGTGAGCGGGCTCGCGCCCGTGCCGCCCTCGAAGCCCGAGATCGTGATGTGGTCGGCGCGCGCCTTGGCGACGCCCGCCGCGACCGTGCCCACGCCGACCTCGGACACGAGCTTGACCGACACGTCGGCGGACGGGTTCACGTTCTTGAGGTCGTAGATGAGCTGGGCGAGATCCTCGATCGAATAGATGTCGTGATGCGGCGGCGGGGAGATGAGGCCC
>CAYNUN010000040.1:2804-10528 GCA_964400345.1 uncultured Methylobacteriaceae bacterium | reverse complement strand
GCTGCTCGAATTCGCGGGCTACGACGTGACCCGCGAATATTACATCAACGACGCCGGCGCGCAGGTCGACGTGCTCGCCCGCTCGGCCTTCCTCCGGTATCGCGAGGCGCTGGGCGAGGATGTCGGTGCGATTCCGGACGGGCTTTATCCGGGCGATTATCTCGTCCCCGTCGGCAAGGCCTTGGCCGAAAGGCACGGGGCGGCGCTGAAGGACATGCCGGACGCCGACCGGCTTCCGATCATCCGCGACGTCGCGATCGACATGATGATGGAGATGATCCGGAGCGATCTCGCCCGGCTCGCCATCGCGCATGACGTGTTCTTCTCCGAACGTTCCCTGGCGCAGGGGCCGACCGACGTGATCCGCCGCACGATCGAGGAATTGCGGGCGCGCGATCTCGTCTATGAGGGCCGCCTCCCGCCGCCCAAGGGCGCGCCGGTCGAGGATTGGGAGGATCGCGAGCAGACGCTGTTCCGCGCGACGGCCTTCGGCGACGACGTGGATCGGCCGCTGCTGAAGTCGGACGGCTCCTATACCTATTTCGCCTCCGACATCGCGTATCACGCTTCGAAATTCGAGCGCGGCTTCGCGACCATGATCGACGTCTGGGGCGCGGATCACGGCGGTTATGTGAAGCGCATGAACGCCGCGGTGGCGGCGGTGACGGGCGGCAAGGGCGAACTGGACGTGAAGCTCTGCCAGCTCGTGCGGCTTCTGCGCGCGGGCGAGCCCGTGAAGATGTCGAAGCGGGCCGGGGACTTCGTGACGCTTCGCGACGTGGTGGACGAGGTCGGGTCCGACGCCGTCCGCTTCATGATGCTGTTCCGAAAGAACGACGCGACGCTCGATTTCGACCTCGCGAAGGTGATAGAACAATCCAAGGACAACCCGGTCTTCTACGTGCAATACGCCCATGCGCGGGGGCGCTCGGTCTTCCGGCAGGCGGAGCAGGTCTTTCCCGGCATCTCGGCGGAGGTCGGGCCGGGGGTCGATTTCGCGGCGCTGGTCGATCCGGCGGAGCAGGACGTCTTTCGGCGCATCGCGCAGTTCCCTCGTTCGGTGGACGCCGCGGCGGCCGCTCACGAGCCTCACAGGATCGCGTTTTGGCTGTATGATCTTGCGAGCGAGTTCCATGCCTTGTGGAACAAGGGCAAGGATGCGCCGCATTTACGGTTTGTTGTCGATACCGACCGACAGTCGACCGTGGCGAGACTGGCCATGGTCCGGACCGTGACGGACGTCATCGCGTCGGGTCTCGCGATCCTCGGGGTTTCCGCCCCGGACGAGATGCGGTGACGGCGGCCTTGCGCTCGACGCGCGGTGTCGGGCGACTGAAAATGGCGAGGCGATTCGACCGTCTTCGCGGTGCGGATCGGAGGGTGCGCTGATGAACGACGAGATGCGCCTGCGTTCGGCCATCAATCTGGACGAACTCGAACGGCAGCTTCGCGAGGCGGCGACCAATCGCGGTGCGTCGCGCGGCGCGCCGACCGTGGACGATCCGCTCGCGGAACTCGCTCGTCTCGTCGGCCACACGGAGCCTGCACGGGACCAACCGCCGGGCTACAGCTATTCCGGCTTCGGAACCGCGGCGGCTCCGCCGCGCGCGGCGGAACCGCAGCCCGCACCGCAGACGGCTCCTTACGGCTACGCTTATCCGCAGGACCATGCGCCGGCGGCGTCCGGGACGACGGGTTACGCCGCACCGGCGTCGGAAGGCGCGCGCGGCCGGGACGACGCGAACGCGTATCCGGGCACTGAGCCTTATTCCGTCGCCGACCCCTATTTCGTCGACGAGGGCGCGCTCGATCCGGTCGATGGGGGCGAATTCGTGCCGCAAGCCAAGCCGCGCCGGACGGGGGTGTACATCCTCGCGGCCATGGCCGTCGTGGCGGCGGGCGGCGTGGGCGTCGCGGCCTGGATGAAGCGCGACGACGCGCCGACGGTGCGCGGACCCGCACCCGTCATCGCCGCGGACCCGACGCCGACCAAGGTACCCCCGCCCAATCCCGGCGGCATGCAGGTGCCGAACCAGAATACGCAGATCTACAACCGCACCGCGCCGGACGACACGAAGACCGCGAAAGTCGTGCCCAGCGAGGAGCAGCCCGTGGACGTGGCCGCGGCGCAGAGGCTGGCGGGCAATCAGCCGCCCGCCGCGCCCTCGCCGAACAATCCCGGCGCGGCGCTCGGCATGGGCGAAGCGAAGAAGGTCCGCAGCGTGACCGTGCGCCCGGACGGCACGATCGTCGAAGACGGCGCGCCGCCGCCGCGCCTGCCCGCGATCGCCGCTACGCCCGTGCCGGCGACGCCGGCCGCGCGCCCGGCCCCGGCGTTGCCCTCGCAGGCGGCTGCGCCGCCCGCGCCCGCCGCGCCTCCGGTCCGGCCGCCCGTCGCGGCTCCGGCTCCGGCTCCGGCTCCCGTCGTCTCAGCGCCGGCTCCCGTCGTCGCGGCGACGCCCGCGCCCGCGCCGGTGCGTGCGCCCGCTCCTCCCGTCGCCCCGCCTCCTTCGGGCGATGCGGGCGGCGGCGACTTCGCGGTCCAGCTCGGCGCGCCGGGCAGCGAGGCGGAAGCGCGCGAAGCCGTATCGCGTCTGCAGCAACGCTTCGGCGGCGTGATCGGCGGGCGACCGCTGTCGGTCAGGCCCGCCGACGTGAACGGCCGCACGATCTTCCGCGTCCGGGTGACGGGGCTTTCGCGCGAGGACGCGAACGGGCTCTGCGAGCGGCTCAAGGCGGCGGGCGGACAATGCTTCGTCGCGCGCAACTGAGGTTCGGCGGTTGAACGGGATCGCGCAGACCGCGGGGGCGGAACGCTCATGAGCGCGCGGGCCTTCATCGCGGGTTCCTCCGGGCTTGCGCTGACGGAGGCGGAGCGCGCCTTCTTCCGCGACGCGGAGCCTTGGGGCTTCATCGTCTTCCGCCGGAACATCGAGAGCCCGGCGCAGCTCGCGGCGCTCGTCGCTTCCTTCCGCGAGGCGGTCGGGCGGGCGGATGCGCCCGTGCTGGTCGACCAGGAAGGCGGGCGGGTGCAGCGGATGAACGCGCCCCATTGGCCGAAATATCCGCCGGGGGCGCGCTACGGCGAGATCTTCGCGCGCGATCCCGTCCAAGGGCGCGAGATCACGCGGCTCGCGGCGATGCTGATGGCGCATGACCTGCGCAAGGTCGGGATCAATGTCGACTGCGTGCCCGTGCTCGACGTGCCGCAACCCGGCGCGCATGACGTCATCGGCGACCGGGCCTATGGCCGCGATGCGCGGACCGTCTCGATCCTCGGACGGGCGGCGGCGGAGGGGCTGCTGGCGCAGGGCGTGCTGCCCGTGATCAAGCATGTGCCCGGCCACGGCCGCGCCTTCTCCGACAGCCATGAGGCGCTGCCCGTCGTCGAGGCCTCCTTCGAGGAATTGGACGCGACGGATTTCGCGCCTTTCAGGGCGCTCGCGGACATGCCGCTCGCGATGACGGCGCATGTCGTCTACACGGCGATCGACCCCTCGGCGCCCGTCACGACGTCGCGCCGGGGCATCGGCCTCATCCGCGACGCGTTGGGCTATGACGGCTGCGTGATGAGCGACGACCTTTCGATGAAGGCCCTTTCGGGCGCGATGCGCGACCGGGCCGAGGCCTCCTTCGCGGCCGGATGCGATCTCGCGCTCCATTGCAACGGCGACATGGACGAGATGCGCGCCGTGGCGGAGGCCGCGCCCGCGCTGGCGGGGGATGCGGGGCGGCGCGCGGCGGCGGCGCTGGCGCGCATCGCCCATGCGCCGGAGCCGTTCGATCCTGTGGACGCCCGCGCGCGGCTCGACGCCGCGCTTGCCGCCGTCGCCTGAGCCTTCCACGCTTTCCGCGCCGTCGAGCGAATCGGACCCATGCGCAAGGAACTCGCCTTCGAAGATCCCGTCGTGAAGGTCGACCGTGCGGAGGCGGAGCCCGCGCTCTTGGTCGACGTGGACGGTTTCGCGGGACCGCTCGACCTGCTGCTCGAATTGGCGCGGCGGCAGAAGGTGGACCTGCAAAAGATCTCGGTGCTGGCGCTCGCGGAGCAGTATCTCGAATTCGTCGAGGCGGCGCGCAGCTTCCGGCTCGAACTCGCCGCCGACTATCTCGTGATGGCGGCGTGGCTCGCTTATCTGAAGTCCCGCCTGCTGCTGCCCGAGACGACGAAGGGCGACGAACCGCCGGCGGAGGATCTGGCGCAGCGGCTCGCCTTCCGGCTGCGGCGGCTCGAAGCGATGCGGGAAGCGGCGAAGAAGCTCTACGACCGGCCGCAGCTCGGCCGCGACGTCTTCGCGCGGGGGGCGCCCGAACCCGTGCGGATCGAGCGGACGACGGAATGGTCGGCGAGCCTCTACGACCTGTTGAAGGCCTATGCGGATCAACGCCGGAACAAGGCTTTGTCCAAGGTCAGCTTCGCCAAGCGGCCGGTCTGGACGCTGGGAGAAGCGCGCGAGGCGCTGGAGGCGCTGATCGGCGGCGGGCTCGACTGGGCGGTGCTGGACGACTATCTTATCCGCTACATCGTGGATCCGGCGCATCGCGCGACCGTGCGGGCCTCGGCCTTTTCGGCGACGTTGGAAATGGTCCGCGAAGGGCTGATCGATGTGAGACAGGACGGGGCCTATGCGCCGATCCTGGTGCGTCCCTGCCGCGGCGAGCCCGAAGCCGCGACGACCGATGGAGTCGAACCCGCATGAGCCGCGCCTCCGCCGCCGAAGCGCAGCGCAGCATGGCCGATCCGAAAGCCTTTCGAGAGGCTTGCCGGATCGCGGAGGCGCTTCTGTTCGCCTCGGCCGAACCGCTGCATGCCGATGCGCTCGCCGCGCGCCTGCCGCGCGACGTGCCCGTCGCGGACGTTCTCGCGCAATTGCGCGAGGACCATGAGGGCCGGGGCGTGGTGCTCGTCGAGGTCGCCGGGAAATGGACGTTCCGTACCGCCGAGGACCTCTCCTGGCTGCTGTCGCGCGACGCGCAGGAGACGCGTCGGCTCTCGCGCGCGGCTTTGGAGACCTTGGCCGTGATCGCCTATCACCAACCCGTCACCCGGGCCGAGATCGAGGACATCCGCGGCGTCTCCGCCCATCGCGGGACGCTCGACGCGCTGTTGGAGACGGGGTGGATCCGTCTGCGCGGCCGCCGCCGCACGCCCGGCCGTCCCGTCACCTACGGCACGACCGATGCGTTCCTCTCGCATTTCGGCCTGTCGGCCATCGACGATCTCCCCGGTCTCGACGAATTGAAGGGCGCGGGCTTCCTCGACGGGCGGCTGCCGCCGGGCTTCACGGTGCCCATGCCGTCCGACGACCCCTCGCTGCGCGAGGACGAAGACCCGCTGGAGGAGGATCTCTTCACCGTCCTCGCGGAAGAGAAGGCCGCGGAGATCGAAGAGCCGTTGAACGCCGAGGATGATCCCGTCGGCGAGGATCGGCCGTGACCGCCGTGACGGCCGAGGGCCGTCGGCTGCGTTGGGGCCGGCGCGGGACCGCGGGCGCGGCGATCCCGTCCCGTCTCGTCTTCGAAGGCGTCGAGCGACGCTACGGGCGCACCGCCGTGCTCAAGGGCATCGATCTCGCGATCGAACCGGGGGAGGTGCTCTGCCTGCTCGGCCCCTCGGGCTGCGGGAAGACGACCCTGCTGCGCCTCGCTGCGGGCGTGGAGACGCCGTCGGCGGGCCGCATCCTGCTCGACTCCCGCGTATTGGCGGGCGACGGGGCCTTCGTCGAGCCCGAACATCGCGGCGTGGGGCTCATGTTCCAAGACTATGCGCTGTTTCCGCATCTGACCGTGCGCGAGAACGTCGCCTTCGGATTGCGGGGCCTCGAGGCGGCGGACGTCGACGCCGCGGTCTCCCGCGCGCTGGGGCGCGTGGGCATGGGCGATCATGCGGCGTCCTATCCCGCGCATCTTTCGGGCGGAGAGCAGCAGCGCGTGGCGCTGGCGCGCGTCGTCGCCCCGCGTCCCGGCGTCGTGCTGATGGACGAGCCGTTCTCGAATCTCGACCGCCGCATGCGGGACTCGGTGCGGGAGGAGACGATCGCGCTCTTGCGCGAAATGGGCGCGACGACCGTCATCGTGACGCATGATCCGGAAGAGGCGATGCGCATCGCCGACCGCGTGGCGCTGCTGCGCGACGGCGTGATCGTGCAGGCGGGCACGGCGGAAGAGCTCTACAGGCGGCCCGTCGATCTGGCGGCGGCGCGGTTCTTCTGCGATTTCACGGAAATCGAGGGCGTGGTGAGGGGCGGCCGGGTCGATACGGGTCTGGGGCTCTTCGACGCACCCGGCGCGCCGGAAGGCGCGGGCGCGGTGGTCTGCATCCGGCCCGAAGCGGTGCGGATCATGGCGGCGGGTTTCTGCATTCCGGGGCGGGTTCTGGCGCGCCGCTTCCTCGGAGAACTCGATATGCTCGACATCGCGGTGCAGGGCTCGGACCTGCCGTTGAGGGCGCGGCTCAGGGGACATCCCGAAGCGCTGACCGGAAAGGATGTCGGCGTCGCGATCGATCCCGACGACGTCCTTGTTTTTGCCCGCTCGGATGCCTAGTTTGCCCTCCATGTTCCGCGAACCCGAGGGTTCGCTCCTCGCACGGGAGTCTTCGCCATGGGTGGCGTCAGCATCTGGCACTGGATCGTCGTCGGCATCGTCGTGATGCTTCTGTTCGGGCGCGGCAAGATTTCCGAGCTCATGGGCGACGTGGCCAAGGGCATCAAGTCGTTCAAGCAGGGCATGGCCGACGACACGGCCGAGGCGAACAAGCCCGCCGAGCCCGTGAAGACGATCGAAGCTTCCGCCGTCCAGCCCGCCCCGGCTCCGGCGCAGGCTCCGGCTCCGGCTCCGGTGCAGACCGCCTCGGCCGAAACCAAAGCCGGCTGATCTTTCGCGAAGACGGAGCCCCGTGACGAACGGGCCTCCGCGGGGCGCCCGAAACCATGTTCGACATCAGTGCGGGAGAGTTGATCATCGTCGGGGTGGTCGCTCTCATCGTCATCGGCCCGAAGGAACTGCCCGGCATGCTGCGCTCGGTCGGACAGGCCGTGGCCAAAGTCCGGCGCATGGCGGGCGAGTTCCAGTCCCAATTCTCCGAGGCGATGCGCGAGGCCGAATTCGCGGAAGCCAAGAAGAAGGTCGAGGACATCGGCAATTCCGTGTCGAGCACCTTCACCGATACGTCTTCGACGACCGGCTCTTCGACGACGCCGTCTTCGACGGCCGCTTCGGGCGAGGCTGACAAGCCGCTCGCCCTGCCGGAGCCTCCGACGCCCGCTCCCGTGACGCCGGAAGGCATCGTCGCGCAGGTCGCGGCGGATGCTGCCGCGCCGACCGCGCCCTCCGTCGTCGCCCCGGTCGAGACGGCCGCGGCGCCCGCGGAGACGACGCCCGCCGAAGCGCTCGTCGCCGAGACGCAGCCGCGCGCCCCCAAGGCGGCGGCGCAAGGGAGTGAGGCCTGATGACCGACGCGGACATCGAATCCACGCGCGCACCGCTGCTCGATCATCTGATCGAACTGCGCGCCCGGCTCATCAAGTCGCTGATCGCCTTCCTCGTGATGTTCTTCCTGTCCTTCGCCTTCGCGAAGTACATCTACAATGCGCTGCTGTTCCCCTATCTGCTCGTGGTCGACGATCCCTCGCAGGCGAAGCTGATCTACACGCAGCCGCTCGAATATCTGTTCACGCAGATCAAGATCGCGACCTTCGGTGCGGCCTTCTTCTCGTTCCCCG
>CAYNUN010000040.1:0-2794 GCA_964400345.1 uncultured Methylobacteriaceae bacterium | reverse complement strand
GGTGGCGACGCAGATCTACAAATTCGTCGCGCCCGGGCTTTATCGCGACGAGCGGGACGCGTTCCTGCCCTATCTGATCGCCACGCCGGTGCTGTTCCTCGTGGGGACTTCGGTGGTGATGTTCATCGCCATGCCCATGGTGATGAAGTTCTCCGTCGGCATGCAGCAATTGGGCGGCGAGGGGCAGGCGACGATCGAGCTGCTGCCCAAGGTGAGCGAGTATCTGTCGCTCATCATGACGCTGATCTTCGCCTTCGGCCTGACCTTCCAGCTGCCTGTGCTGCTGACGCTGCTGGCGCGGGCGGGCTTCATCGACGCGCAGTTCCTGCGGGAGAAGCGGCGTTATGCGATCGTCGCGGTCTTCGTGGTGGCGGCCATCGTGACGCCGCCCGACGTGATCAGCCAACTGGCGCTTGCCGTGCCGACGCTGCTTCTTTACGAGGGCTCCATCATCGCCGTGCAGATGGTGGAGAGGAAGCGTCGGGAGCAGCAAGCGGCCCGCGACGCGGAGGCCGGGGACGAAGAGACCCCGAGCGCCTGATCCGCCGCTCCCGCGGCCCCCGGACTGCGAGAGCTCCTCATGTACGACATCCGCTGGATCCGCGAGAACGCCGCCCGGTTCGACGAGGGCTTGGCGCATCGGGGCGCCGAACAGCTCTCGGCCGCGCTGCTCGCACTCGACGACCGCCGCCGCGCCGCGATCGCCGAAGCGCAGGCCGCGCAGGAGAAGCGCAACGCGCTGTCCAAGGAGATCGGCCAGGCCATGGCCGCCAAGGATCAGGCCCGCGCCGACGCGCTGAAGGCCGAAGTCGCGGCGCTGAAGGAACGGCTCGGGGCGCTCGAAGGGGAAGAGAAGGCGGCGGTCGCGGAACTCGACACGGCGCTGGCCGCGATCCCGAACACGCCGAAGGCCGACGTGCCCGTGGGCGCGGACGAGCACGGGAATGTGGAGAGGAGCCGCTTCGGCGCGCCCAAGACCTTCGCCTTCACGCCCAAGCAGCATTTCGAGATCGGCGAGGGCCTCGGCCTCATGGATTTCGAGGCCGCGGCCAAGATGTCGGGCGCGCGCTTCGTCGTGAACAAGGGCGCGATGGCGCGGCTCGAACGCGCGCTCGGGCAGTTCATGCTCGATCTGCATGTGACCGAGCACGGCTATACGGAAGTGAACCCGCCGCTGCTCGTGAAGGACCACACGATGTTCGGCACGGCGCAGCTGCCGAAATTCGAGGAGGACCAGTTCCGCGTCCTCCCCGATTATTGGCTGGTGCCCACCGCCGAAGTTCCCCTGACGAACCTCGTGCGCGAAGCGATCACCTCGGAAGAAGAATTGCCGATGCGCCTCACCGCGCTGACGCATTGCTTCCGGGCGGAGGCGGGATCGGCGGGGCGCGATACGCGCGGCATGATCCGGCAGCATCAGTTCCTGAAGGTCGAGTTGGTCTCGATCACGACGCCGGATCAATCGGCGGAAGAGCATGAGCGCATGCTCGCCTGCGCCGAAGCGGTGCTGAAGAAACTCGATCTGCCCCATCGCGTGATGACGCTGTGCACGGGCGACATGGGCTTCGCCTCGCAGAAGACCTACGACATCGAGGTCTGGCTGCCGGGGCAGGGGGCTTATCGCGAGATCTCGTCCTGCTCGGTCTGCGGCGACTTCCAGGCGCGGCGCATGAATGCGCGCTGCCGCGCGCCGGGCGACAAGGCCACGCGCTTCGTCCATACGCTCAACGGATCGGGCGTGGCGACGGGCCGGGCGCTCGTGGCCGTGCTCGAAAATTATCAGAACGAGGACGGCAGCGTGACGGTCCCGTCCGTGCTCGTGCCCTATATGGGCGGCATCACCCGGATCGAGAAGGCGGCCTGACAACCATGCGCATCCTCGTCACCAATGACGACGGCATCCACGCCGAGGGGCTCGACGTCTGCGCCCATATCGCGCGGAGCCTGTCCGACGACGTGTGGATCGTCGCGCCCGAGACGGACCAGTCGGGCGTCGCGCATTCGCTCTCGCTCAACGATCCGCTGCGCCTGCGCGAAGTCGGCGAGAAGCGCTTCGCCGTGAAGGGCACGCCGACGGACTGCGTGATCATGGCGGTGCGGCACATTCTCGACGCGAAGCCGGCGCTGGTGCTCTCGGGCGTCAATCGCGGGCAGAACGCGGCGGAGGACGTGACCTATTCGGGCACGGTCGCGGGCGCGACGGAGGGGACGATCCTCGGCGTGCCGTCGATCGCGCTGTCCCAAGCCTATGGGCCCGCCGGACGCGACGCGATCCACTGGACCTGCGCGGCGACGCACGGGCCGGGCATCGTGCGCAAGATCCTCGAGGCCGGGATCGACCCGGGCATCCTCGTCAACGTCAACTTCCCCGATTGCGCGCCCGAGGGCGTGCAGGGCGTCGCGGTGGCGGCGCAGGGGCGGCGGCCGGGCGAGTTCCTGCGGATCGATCCGCGCGCCGACGGCCGGGGCAATCCTTATTTCTGGGTCGGCTTCCAGCGCGAGAAGTTCGACCTCGGCCACGGCACCGACCTGCTCGCGCTCTCGCAGAAGAAGATCGCCGTGACGCCGCTCAGGCTCGACATGACCGACGAGCCGACGCTGACGCGATTCGCCGGCCTGTTCTGAGGAGCGGGCCTCGGTGACGGCGATGCAGGACCCGTCCGGCCCCGAGGCCAAAGTGCAGTTCCTGATGGCGCTGCGCGCCAAGGGTTTCCGCGATACGGCGTTGCTGCGCGCCTTCGAGACCGTGCCGCGCGGGGATTTCGTCTCCCGGCGGCATGTGGACCTCGCGCTG
>CAYNUN010000039.1:0-10530 GCA_964400345.1 uncultured Methylobacteriaceae bacterium | reverse complement strand
TCGGGGAGCGCGGTGCTCGAGACGCGGATGCCCGCATGCGCGGGCATGACGGCGGGGGCGCGGACCGGGGCCGCCGAATGCCGCTCCCCTTCGGCATCGACCTCCGGGCGTCGGCTTGCCGCAGACTGAATGAACGATCATTCATTGACGAATGAAGGTTCATTCACTATCTGCTCGGTCATGAACCAAGAGCTCCGTCAGACCCTCGATCTTGCGACCGAACGGCGTGCGCAGATTCTCGATGCCGCGCAGTCCGTGTTCGCGCGGCTCGGCTTTCATCGCGCGACCATGCAGGACATCGCGAAGGAAGCGGGCATGAGCCCGGGCAATCTCTATCGCTACTTCGACTCGAAGGACGCGATGGCGGCGGGCCTCGCGCAGCGCGATCAGGCGCGCATCGCGCAGGATTTCGCCGCCGCGGCGGCGCAGCCGGACTTTCTCGCCTCCTTCGCGGCGCTCGGCCGCAAATACATGATCGATGAGCCGCGGCACTGCACGGTGATGGCGCTCGAGATCTGGGCGGAGAGTTCGCGCAACCCGGAGATCGCCGCGGTGGCGCAGGGCGTCGTGGATCAGGTCCGATCCGGCATGATCGCCGTCTTCGAGGCGGCGCGGGCGCGCGGCGAGATGCCCGCTTCGGTCGACGTCGACCGCGCGGTCCGTTTCGTTCTGGCGCTGGCGGACGGGCTGATGAAGCGGCGGGCGATCAACAAGGATTTCGACGGCGAACGCGAGGTGGAAACCATGCTCGCCGTCGTCGGCGCGGTGTTGGCGGGGAAGGTTCCGCTGACCCTGCCCGAGACTTTCGCGGAAGGACGTTGCGCATGAAGACGAGTCGTTGGGTCGCGGTCGGATTGGTGTTGGGCGCGGCCGCTTGGATCGGATCGGGCCATTTCGGCGACAAGGGGCCGAAGGCGCAGGAAGCCGCGAAGACCGAGAAGGTCGAAAAGCGCTTCCGCGTGAGCGTCGCGCCGGCCGTGGTGGAGGAGCGCGTGCAGCGGCTCTCCGTGTCGGGGCGGACCGAGGCCGATCGCCGGACCAACGTGACCGCGCGCACCAACGGGATCGTGACGGAATTGCGGGTGCGTCGCGGCACCGCCGTGCGGGAAGGCGACGTCATCGCCGTGCTTTCGGACGAGGCGCGCGAGGCCAATGTGCAGCAGGCCCGGGCGCGTCTCGATCAACGCCGCAAGGAGTTCGAAGCGCGGCGGGCGCTGGTCGAACAGGGGAACCTGCCCCGGCTCAATCTCGCGCAGTTCGAGGCCGATCTGAAGGGCGCGGAAGCGGCGCTCGCCTCCGCGGAAGCGGAGCGGGACCGCGGCCTCGTCGTCGCGCCGCTCAACGGCGTCGTCAATGATCTGCCCGTCGAACTCGGGCAGGCGCTGCAGCCGGGCGCGCCGATCGCGGAAGTGATCGCGCGCGAGCCGATGCTCGCCGTCGTCGAAGTGTCCGAGCGCCGCATCGGGGGCGTGCGCGTCGGCGACAAGGCGGATGTGCGCCTCGCGAACGGACGCACGACGGAAGGCACGGTGCGTTTCGTCTCGGCGCGGGCGACGACGCAGACCCGCACCTATCGCATCGACATCGACATTCCGAACGCCGACGGAACGATCCCGGACGGCATCACGGCGGAGGTGGGCCTGCGGCTCGCCGCGGTTCCGGCCACGCGCGTCCCGCGTTCGGCGCTGACCTTCTCCTCCGAAGGGCGGCTCGGCGTGCGGCTCGCGGGGGACGGGGACAAGGTCGTCTTCGCGCCGGTCGGTCTCGTCGAGGACGAGACGGAGTTCTTCTGGGTCTCGGGACTGAAGAACGGCGACCGGATCATCGTCCAGGGTCAGGACTTCGTGAAGGAAGGCCAGATCGTCGAAGCCGTTCCGGCACCCAAGGCGTGAGGATCCGAGCATGAGGAACCCGGTCGACTACGCGATCTCGCATGCACGGCTGACGCTGTCGCTGCTCGTCTTCCTGCTCGTGGCGGGTCTCTCGGCCTATGTCGCGATCCCCAAGGAATCCGAGCCGGACGTCAAGATTCCGATCGTCTATGTCCAGTTGAACCAGCGCGGCATCAGCCCGGAGGATTCCGAGCGTCTGCTGCTCAGGCCCGTCGAGACGCAGCTCAAATCGATCGCGGGCGTGAAGGAGATGCGCTCGACCGCCTATGAGGGCGGCGGTTTCGTGCTGCTTGAATTCGATGCGGGCTTCGACTCGGCGAAGGCGCTGCAGGACGTGCGCGCCAAGGTCGACGACGCCAAGCGCGACCTGCCGCGCGACGCGGACCAGCCTTCGGTGAAGGAGGTCAATCTCTCGCTCTATCCGGTGCTGGTCGTGGGCCTCACGGGCGAGGTGCCCGAGCGCACGCTGCTGCGCATCGCCCGGACGGCGAAGAACGCGCTCGAACAGATCCCGGGCGTGCTCTCGGCGGAACTGCGCGGCGCGCGCGACGAAGTCGTCGAGATCATCGCGGAGCCGATGCTGCTCAAGAGCTACGGCATCTCGCTTTCCGACCTCGCGGCCGCCACCTCGGCGGGCAACAGTCTCGTGGCGGCGGGCGCGATCGAGGGCGGTTCGGGCCGTTTCGCGGTGAAGGTGCCCGCGCTGATCGAAAAGCCCGAAGACGTGCTGAAGCTCCCCGTCGTCGCTTCGAGCGGCGCGGTGGTGACGCTCGGCGAAGTCGCCGAAGTGCGCCCGACCTTCAAGGACGCGACTTCGATCACGCGCATCAACGGCAAGCCCGCCATCGCCATCGAGATCACCAAGCGCACGGGCGCCAATCTGATCGAGACGGTCGATGCGGTGAAATACGTGATGGAGCGGCTGCGGCCGCTTCAGCCGGAGACGCTTCAGGTCACCTTCAGCCAGGACAAGTCGGTCGGCATCCGCGACATGCTGCACGAGCTGCAGAACAGCGTGATCACGGCCTGTCTGCTCGTGCTGGTCATCATGCTCGTCGCGCTCGGCGGGCGCGCCTCGATCTTCATCGGCATCGCGATCCCGGCCTCGTTCCTCACGGGCGTGCTGGGCCTGCATCTCGCGGGCCTGACGGTGAACATCGTCGTGCTGTTCGCGCTGATCCTCGCGGTGGGGATGCTCGTCGACGACGCGATCATCGTCTCCGAATATGCCGAGCGCCGCATGGCGGAGGGGATGGACCCGCGCACGGCCTATTCGCTCGCGGCCAAGCGCATGGCGGGGCCGGTGATCTCCTCGACCGCGACCCGGGTCGCCGCCTTCTCGCCGCTGCTGTTCTGGCCCGGCGTGGTCGGCGAATTCATGAAATACATGCCGATCACGCTGGTGGCGACGCTGTCGGCCTCGCTCGCGGTCGCGCTGTTCTTCACCCCGACGCTCGGCGCGCTGCTCGGCCGGAAGGCGGAGAAGCCGCATGACGACCGGGCCAAGGAGACGGGGCTCTATATGCGCCTCGTCCACAAGGTGCTGCTGCGCCCCGGAACGACGCTGCTCGCGACCGCCGCGCTGCTGTTCGGCGTGGTGTTCCTCTACGGCCGCGTCGGCAACGGGGTGGAGTTCTTCCCGAATGTCGAGCCGGAATACGGCGTGGTGCAGATCCGCGCGCGGGGCAATCTCTCGCTCGCGGAGAAGGACCGGATGGTGCGCCTCGTCGAGGAGCGCATGCTTCCGATGAGCGAGATCAGCACCGTCTATGCCCGGGCGGGCGAAGGACCGCGGGGCTCGGACGAGGTCGCGGAGGACTCGATCGGCACGATCCAGTTCGAATTCGTGCATTGGCAGCGCCGTCGACCCGCTCATGAGATCATGGACGAGATCCGCGCCAAGACGGCGGATCTGCCCGGCATGAACATCGAGGTGACCGCGCCGAAGGCGGGCCCGCCGACGGGCAAGGCCGTACAGGTGCAGCTGACGGCGATCGACCCGTCGGTGCTCGAACCCGCGGCGAAGAAGGTGGCGGCGCTGCTCGCCGCGCGGCCCGACATCCGCGACCTCGACGACGGCCTGCCGCTGCCGGGCATCGACTGGAAGCTCAATGTCGACAAGGCGGAGGCCGCGAAATACGGCGCGAGCGCGCTGACCGTCGGCAATGCGGTGCAGCTCGTCACCAACGGCCTCAAGATCACGGAATATCGCCCGAACGAGACGGACAAGTCCGTCGATCTCATCATCCGCTTCCCGGAGCATATGCGGACGCTCGACCGCCTGGACGAACTCCGCATCAACACGCCTGCGGGCTCGGTGCCGATCGGCAATTTCGTGACCCGGACCCCCGCGCAGAAGGTGGGGCAGATCCAACGCGTCGGCGGTCAGCGGGTGATCACGGTGTCGGCCAACGTGCCGCCGGAGGTGCAGTCGGCGACGGTGCAGCAGGCGGTGTTGAAGGACCTCGCCGCGATGGATCTCGGCCCGGGCGTGAACGTGCGCATGAAGGGCGAGGACGAGGAGCGCGAAAAGGCCGGCGCCTTCCTGATGAAGGCCTTCGGCACCGCGATCTTCCTCATCTTCGCGATCCTGCTGGCGCAGTTCAACAAGTTCACCAGCGTGTTCCTGGTGCTCACCGCCGTGGTGCTGTCGACGGTCGGCGTGCTGATCGGGCTGATGGTGATGGGACAGGCCTTCGGCGTGGTGATGACGGGCATCGGCGTCATCGCCAATGCGGGCGTGATCGTGAACAACAACATCGTGCTGATCGACACTTATGACCGGCTCAGACGCGAAGGATGGGCGGCCCATGACGCCATCGTCGAGACGTGCCGGGAGCGCGCGCGGCCGGTGGTGCTGACGGCGGTGACGGCGATCCTCGGCGTTCTCGCCATCGCCTTCGGCGTCAATATCGACTTCGTCACCCGCGCGGTGGCGGTCGGCGCGCCGTCGACGCAATGGTGGGTGCATCTGTCCACGGCGATCGTCTTCGGCCTCGGCTTCGCGACCATTCTGACGCTGGTGGTGACGCCCGCCGCGCTGATGGCGATCGCGAATGTCGGCGACCGCCTTGCACGCCGGAGGGCGGAACGGGCGGGCCGGACGGGGGCCGCGCCCGTGCCGGCTGCGGAGTGAGGGGCGGGCGATTGCGAAATACGCATTCCTGGAGTGTCATCCCGGGCCGCACAACGGACCCGGGATCCAGAAAGCGGCGGGACGCCGAGCGGCTGCGAGGCTTGCCGGGTCCCGGCTCTCCGCTTCGCTACGGCCGGGATGACATGGAGGATCGGCAAGGCGGCCCTCCCGCCCGCCTCACGCCTTGTCGGCGTAGATCATGTAATTGACGCCCGTGTCGGAGGACAGACGCCAGGCGTCGGCGAGGGGGTTGTAGATCACGCCGATCCGGTCCCGGACGGCGAGGCCGTTGCGGCCGACGGCGCTTTCCAGTTCCTCGGGGGTCACGAATTTGTTCCATTCATGCGTGCCGCGGGGCAGCCAGCGCAGCACGTATTCCGCGCCGACGATCGCGAGCGCGAAGCTCTTCATGGTGCGGTTCAGCGTCGCCATGAACAGGAGGCCGCCGGGCTTGACCGCGCGTGAACAGGCTTCGACGAAGGCGTCGACGTCGGCCACGTGTTCGACGACCTCCATCGCGAGGACGATGTCGAAGCTCAGACCCTCTTCGACGAGCGCCTCGACCGTGTCGTTGCGATAATGCACCGCCGCTCCGCTGCGTTCGGCATGGAGCTTGGCCACTTCGACATTCGTCCGGGCGGGGTCGATCCCCGTCACGGTCGCGCCGAGTCGGGACAGAGGCTCGCAGAGAAGGCCGCCGCCGCAGCCGACGTCCAGCAGGGACAGCCCTTCGAGGGGCCGCGGCCCGCCCGCGTCGCGCGCCCAATGGGCCGCCGCCGCATCGCGGATATAGGTCAGCCGGACCGGGTTGAACTTGTGCAGGGTCCGCATCGGCCCCTTCGCGTCCCACCAGGTGTTCGCCAGCCGGTCGAAACGGGCCACTTCGGCCGCGTCGATCGTCGACGATCCGCTGAAATCCTTGGTCGCTTCCGTCATCAATGTTCTCCGAAGGATCACCAAGGCGGGAGCGGAACCGGGCGTTGACACCGGCCGGACGCGCCGTCATGAGTGTGCGCCTTTTTCCGTCGGGGCGTCGGCGGGCGCAAGAGCGCGCGACGACGTTTCGCACACGATCCGGAAGACTCTCCCATGGCCCGTCTCGTCATGAAGTTCGGAGGCACCTCCGTCGCCGACATCGACCGCATCCGCAACGTGGCGCGGCATGTGAAGCGCGAGGTCGATGCCGGACATCATGTCGCGGTGGTCGTTTCCGCGATGTCGGGCAAGACGAACGAACTCGTCGGCTGGTGCAAGGCGGCCTCGCCGCTCTACGACAACCGCGAATACGACACGGTCGTCGCCTCGGGCGAACAGGTGACGTCGGGGCTTCTCGCGCTGGCGCTTCAGGAGATCGGCGTTCCGGCGCGCTCCTGGCAGGGCTGGCAGATCCCGATCCGGACGTCCGACGCGCACGGCTCGGCCCGCATCACGGGCATCGACGGCTCCAATCTCATGGACGGCTTCGCCAAGGGCGAGGTCGCGGTGATTTCGGGCTTCCAGGGCATCCACGAAGAGACGGGCCGCATCACGACGCTGGGCCGCGGCGGCTCCGACACGTCGGCGGTGGCGGTGGCGGCGGGCATCGCTGCCGAGCGCTGCGACATCTATACCGACGTCGACGGCGTCTATACGACCGATCCGCGCATCGTGCCCAAGGCGCAGCGGCTCGAAAAGGTGGCCTTCGAGGAGATGCTGGAAATGGCGTCGCTCGGCGCCAAGGTCCTTCAGGTGCGCTCGGTCGAGCTCGCCATGGTTCACAAGGTGCGCACCTATGTGCGCTCCTCCTTCGACGATCCGGCCGCTCCCAGGCCGGGCACGCTCATCTGCGACGAGGACGAGATCGTGGAACAGCAGATCATCACCGGCATCGCCTATTCCAAGGACGAGGCCCAGATCACCCTTCGTGACGTCGCCGACAAGCCCGGCGTCGCCGCGGCGATCTTCATGCCGCTGGCCGACGCCAACATCAATGTCGACATGATCATTCAGGTCGTGTCGGACGATTCGACCGCGACGGACATCACTTTCACCGTCCCGACGGCGGATTTCGAGCGCGCCAAGGTGCTGCTCGAAGAGGCGAAGGGCCGGATCGGCTACGGCGCGCTGCAGGGCGCGACCGACGTGGTGAAGGTGTCGGCGATCGGCATCGGCATGCGCAGCCATGCGGGCGTCGCCGCCAAGGCCTTCAAGGCTCTGGCGGAAAAGGGCATCAACATCCGCGCGATCACGACGTCCGAGATCAAGTTCTCGGTGCTGATCGACGCCGCCTATACGGAGCTCGCGGTGCGCACGCTGCACTCGCTCTACGGGCTCGACAAGGCCTGATGCATCCTTCGCGACGCGTCCCGACCTTTGCATTCGGGTCGTGAGCCGGTATGGCGAAATGACGAGGGGCGAGCGTGATTTTCCGGCTCCCCCGGGGCGGCTGATCCGGTCTCCGAACCGGCGCGAGGAAGGTGGCTGATGCGAGGCGCACTCGGCGGACCGCGCGTTCTGCTGCGCAGGCTCCGCGAGGTCATGGCGGAGTCGGTGAATGCACAGGCGCGCCTCGACAAGATCGTCACGCTGATCGCCGGCAACATGGTCGCCGAAGTCTGCTCCTTCTACGTGATGCGGGCGGACGGCACTCTCGAACTCTTCGCCACCGAAGGCCTCAAGCGCGAAGCCGTCCACATCACGACGATGAAGGCGGGCGAAGGCCTCGTCGGCCTGATCGCGAAGCAGGGCGAACCGCTCAGCCTGTCGGACGCGCAGAACCACCCCGCCTTCTCCTACAAGCCGGAGACGGGCGAAGAGATCTATCAGTCCTTCCTCGGCGTGCCGGTGCTGCGCACGGGCGTCACCATGGGCGTGCTCGTGGTGCAGAACCGCGCGCACCGCATCTATACCGAGGAGGAGATCGAGGCCCTTCAGACCACCGCCATGGTGCTGGCGGAGATGGTGGCCTCGGGCGAATTGCAGGCGCTGGCCCGGCCCGGCACCGACATCGCGGTGCGGCGGCCGATGGCGCTGCAGGGCCAGGCCATGGCCGACGGCGTGGGCCTCGGTTACGTCGTGCTGCACGAGCCGCGCGTCGTCATCAAGAACATGATCGCCGACGACCCGAACGCGGAATCGCGTCGGCTCGAAGTGGCGCTCGGCGAATTGCGCGCGTCGATCGACGACATGCTCGACCGCGGCGACCTCGCCCATGGCGGCGAGCATCGCGAGGTGCTCGAAACCTTCCGCATGGTGGCCCATGACCGCGGCTGGCTGCGCCGGCTGCGCGAGGCCGTGATGACGGGCCTGACGGCGGAAGCGGCGGTCGAGCGCGTCCAGTCCGACAATCGCGCGCGGATGATGCGGCAGACCGATCCCTATCTCAGGGATCGGCTGCATGATCTCGACGAACTCGCGAACCGGCTCCTGCATCAGCTGGTGGGCCAGTCGCTCGTCGCCGATCCGGCGGAACTGCCGGACAATGCCGTGCTCGTGGCCCGTTCGATGGGTCCGGCGGCGCTGCTCGACTACGACCGCGCGCGGCTGAGAGGCCTGATCCTCGAAGAGGGCGGACCGACCAGCCATATCGCGGTGGTGGCGCGGGCGATGGGCATCCCCGCCGTCGGCATGGTCGAGAACGTCACGGGCCTCGTCGAGTCGGGCGACGCGATCATCGTGGACGGACAGACGGGCGTGGTGCAGCTGCGGCCGCAACCCGACGTCGAACAGGCCTACAAGGAAAAGGCGCGGCTGCGCGCCAAGCGGCAGGAACAGTATCGCGGCCTGAGGGACGTGAAGCCCGTCACCAAGGACGGGGTCGAGATCCGGCTCAATCTCAATGCGGGCCTCGTCTTCGACCTGCCGAATCTGGAGACGTCGGGGGCGCAGGGGATCGGCCTGTTCCGCACCGAACTGCAATTCATGGTGGCCGAACGGCTGCCCTCGCTCGGCGAGCAGATGCAGCTCTACCGATCCGTGCTGGAGGCCGCGGGCGAACGGCCCGTGACGTTCCGGACGCTCGACATCGGCGGCGACAAGGTGCTGCCCTACATGTCGAAGATGGAGGAGGAGAACCCCGCCCTCGGCTGGCGGGCGATCCGCATCGGCCTCGACAGGCCGGGCCTGCTCCGCGCTCAGATCCGCGCGATGCTCAAGGCCGCCGCGAGCCGCGAGATGCGCATCATGTTCCCCATGATCGCGACGATCGACGAATTCGACCGCGCCAAGGCGTTGGTGGACCGCGAGCTCGGCCATCTCGGGCGGCACGGCTATGAACTGCCGCGCGAGATCAAGCTCGGCGTGATGGTCGAGGTGCCCTCGCTCCTCTTCGCCATCGACGCGATCGCGGCCAAGGCGGATTTCCTGTCGGTCGGCTCGAACGATCTCATGCAGTTCCTCTTCGCCGCCGACCGCGAGAATCCGCGCATGGCCGAACGGTTCGACCCGCTGAACCCGGCCTGCCTGCGGGCCCTGCGCGTGGTGGCGCGCGCGGGCGAGCGCAGCGGGATCCCTGTGACTCTGTGCGGGGAATTGGGCGGGCGGCCGCTCGAAGCCATGGCGCTCATCGGCATCGGCTATCGCTCGCTCTCGATGTCGCCGCTGTCGATCGGCCCGGTGAAGGCGATGCTGCTCGGACTCGACGCGGGCGCGGTGAGCGATTACGTGAACCGCCTCATCGACGAGAAGCCGTCCGTCGCGAGTTTGCGGGAGGATCTGCAAGCCTTCGCGGAGCGGACGGGCGTCCCGGTCCATCAGGCCTAGCGCCTCCCTTCCCCCCGAGTCCGCATGTCCGCTCTGCCCGTCCAGAAGCTCGACGCGATCCTCGCGCGCCACGACGCCCTCACCGGGCGGCTGGCCGCGGGACCGGATTCGGAGACCTTCGTGGCTCTGTCGCGCGAATTGGCCGAACTCGACCCGCTCGTCGAAGCCGTGCGTCGCCTCAAGGCGGCGGAGCAGGAATGCGCCGATCTCGACGCGATGGCCGGCGAGGCCGATCCCGAACTGCGCGGGATGGCGGAAGCGGAACGCCCCGAGGCCGCGGCGCGGCTCGAAGGCGTGACGCGCGAAGTGCGGCTGCTGCTGCTGCCGAAGGACCGCGCCGACGAGAAGAGCGTGGTGCTCGAAGTCCGCGCGGGCACGGGCGGGGACGAGGCCGCGCTCTTCGCGGGCGATCTCTTCCGCATGTATCAGCGCTATGCCGATCTCCATCGTTGGAAGCTCGAAATCCTCTCGGAGAGCGAAGGCACGATGGGCGGATACAAGGAGATCGTCGCGGAGATCCGGGGGAAGGGCGTCTTCGCGCGGCTGAAATTCGAAAGCGGCGTGCATCGGGTGCAGCGCGTGCCGGAGACGGAGACGAGCGGGCGCATCCATACCTCGGCCGCGACCGTGGCGGTGCTGCCGCTCGCCGAAGAGGTCGACGTCGCCGTCGACGAGAAGGATCTCGTGATCGAGACCATGCGGGCGGGCGGCGCGGGCGGCCAGCACGTCAACAAGACCGACTCGGCCGTCCGCATCACCCAC
>CAYNUN010000038.1:6947-10739 GCA_964400345.1 uncultured Methylobacteriaceae bacterium | reverse complement strand
TGAACACGAGCACCGCCGAGAAGCGGATGCGCTCCGCGAAGGCGCCCACGATCAGCGCCGGCGTGATGCAGGCGAAGGTCATCTGGAACGCCATATAGACGAGTTCCGGAATGACGACGCCGTTGGAGAAGGTGGCCGCCACGCTTTCGGCGGTCACGCCGGAGAGGAAGGCCTTGTCGAAGCCGCCGATATAGTCGCCGAGCGGCCCGCCGCCCGTGAACGCCAGCGAATAGCCGAACGTCACCCACATGATGCAGACGAGGCAGACGATGGCGAAGACCTGGCTCAGGATCGACAGCATGTTCTTGGTGCGCACGAGGCCGCCGTAGAACAGCGCGAGACCGGGAATGGTCATGAGCAGGACGAGAACGGTGGAGACGAGCATCCAGGCCGTGTCGCCCTTGTTGGGGACGGGCGCGTCGCCCGCGAAGGCGGCGGCGGCGCCGAGAAGCGAGAACGTGCCGGCGAGGGCGGTCCTCATGAGGGTGCGGGACGTCATGTCAATGTGCTCCTGATGGAACGGCGCGCTCAGAGCGCGTCCTGATCACGTTCGCCGGTGCGGATGCGCACGGCTTGTTCGATGGGCGACACGAAGATCTTTCCGTCGCCGATCTGGCCCGTCTTCGCCGCCGCCGTGATCGCTTCGATGACCTGCGGGACGAGTTCGGCCGCGACCGCGACCTCGATCTTCAGCTTCGGCAGGAAGCTGACGGCGTATTCCGCGCCGCGATAGATTTCGGTGTGACCCTTCTGGCGGCCGTAGCCCTTCACTTCGGTCACGGTGAGTCCGTGCACGCCGATGGCGGTCAGCGAGTCGCGGACCTCCTCCAGCTTGAACGGCTTGATGATGGCCATAACGATCTTCATGGAGCCTGTTCCCCGATTGCGGTCCGCCGCGAGGTCGCGGCGGCGTTCGGCTTCCATAATCAAGGCTCGTGCCGGTCGCTTTTCGGCCCGAATCGGACGCAATTCGCCGCCGGCCGCCGCCGAACCGGCGCGACATGCGGCAGAGTGCCTAATTAAGAGGCATCACTTTCAGGAATGCGGGTCGTCCCGCCCGGTCGTCCGGTCCGCTCCGGAATCGGCCCGGCCCGCGGGCCGCAGCAGGCGGATCAGCCCTTCCTGCGCCACCGAGGCGACGAGCCGTCCGTCGCGCGTGAACACCGAGCCGCGGGCGAGTCCCCGCGCCCCGCCCGTGAACGGGCTGTCCTGCGCATAGAGAAGCCATTCGTCCGCGCGGAACGGGCCGTGCAGCCACATCGCATGGTCGAGGCTCGCAGGCTGGATCGCGGGGTCGAACACGCTGCGCCCGTGCGTCACCAGCGTCGCGTCGAGCAGCGTCATGTCCGAGGCATAGGCCAGCACGCAGCGATGGATGTCCGGGTCGTCCGGCAGCGGCCCCGTCGTGCGGATCCAGACATGGAATTTCGGCGGCAGGCCCGGCCCCGCGCGATAGCGTTCGTGCTCGACCGGCCGCAATTCGATCGGCCGCGGCCGCTCGTAATAGGCCCGAACCGGGGCGGGCATGGTCGGCAGGATCGCGCTGCGGAACTCCTCCTCGCTCGGGAGATCCTCCGGCATGGGCACGTCCGGCATGGCGATCGCGTGCGACAGCCCCTCCTCCTCGATCTGGAACGAGGCCGAGAGGATGAAGATCGTGCTGCCGTGCTGGATCGCCTTCACCCGCCGCGTCGAAAAGCTGCGGCCGTCCCGCACCCGCTCGACCTCGTAGACGATCGGCGCCTTCGGGTCGCCGGGCAGGATGAAATAGCAGTGCAGCGAATGCGGCGCGCGGTGCTCGACCGTGCGGCAGGCCGCGACCAGCGCCTGCCCGATCACCTGCCCGCCGAAGACGCGCCGCCATCCCGCATCCGGGCTTCGGCCGCGGAAGAGATTGATCTCGAGCCGTTCGAGATCGAGAACGTCCAGAAGGCCCCGAACGGGTTCGATCATGGTTCGGCTCCGCAAGCGATTCGGCGTCCCGTCGCGCGATTTCTGCACGGACGGCCGCGCCTGCGCCAGTCCGCGCGTTGCGGGGCGGGGGCGCGCCGCGTAGACAGGGGCCGGAACGGTGCGCATCGCGGGAGACGGGAATGAGCGGACAGGCGGAGACGGCCGGGCGCTTCGACGTCGTGATCGCGGGCGGCGGCGTCGCGGGCTTCACCTTGGGTCTCGCGCTCAAGCGCGCTCTGCGCGGCTCGCTCTCGGTCGCGCTCTGCGATCCTGCATTGGCGCGGCCGGACCGGACGACGGGGCGCGCCTATGCCATCGCCGCCGGCGCGCGGCGCATGTACGAGACGCTCGGCGTCTGGGATGCGGTGGCCGATGCGGCCGAGCCCATCCGCGAGATGATCGTCACCGACAGCCGGACGGAGGATCCCGTCCGCCCGGTCTTCCTCTCCTTCGCCGGAGAGGCGGAGGAGGCGCCCTTCGCCCATATGGTCGAACAGGACCGTCTCGCCCGCGTCCTGCGCGAGACGGCGCTCGCCGAAGGCGTCGTGCCCTTCGCCTCCGCCGTCCGCTCCTGGACCGCCGGCCCGTCCGCCTCCGTCGTCCGTCTCGCCGACGGCGTCCGTCTCGAAGCCTCCCTGCTCGCCGCCTGCGACGGCGGCAAGTCGCGTCTGCGGGAGCTTGCGGGCATACCGCTGATCGGCTGGTCCTACGACCAGTCGGGCATCGTCGCCACCATCGCCCATGAACGGCCGCACGAGGGCCGCGCGGAGGAGCATTTCCTGCCCTCCGGCCCCTTCGCGATCCTGCCGCTGACGGGAAACCGGTCTTCGATCGTCTGGACCGAGCGCAGCGACCGCGTCGAAATGCTGCTCTCCCTGCATGAGGACGAGATCCTCGAAGAGATCGAGAAGCGCTTCGGCCTCCATCTCGGCCGCATCGCGCTCGTCGGCCGGCCCACCGCGCATCCCTTGTCCTTGGGCGTGGCGCGCCGCTTCGTCGGCGATCGTTTCGCGCTGGTCGGGGACGCCGCCCATGTCATCCATCCCATCGCCGGGCAGGGGCTGAATTACGGTCTGCGCGACGTGGCCGCGCTGGCGGAGGCGGTCGTCGACGCCGCGGGGCTCGGGCTCGATCCCGGCAATGCCGAGACGCTCGCCGCCTACGAGCGCGCGCGGCGCGCCGACACCGTCGCCATGGGCCTCGTCACCGACGGCCTCAATCGTCTGTTCTCGAACGATCTTCTGCCCGTGCGGCTCCTGCGCGATCTCGGGCTCGGCCTCGTCGACCGCATGCCCATGCTCAAGAAGCGCTTCATCCGCGAAGCCGCGGGCGACGCGTCCCTGCCGCGGCTGATGCGCGGGGGCGCGCTCTAGACCCGCGCCTCGTCGAGCGCGTTCGCGAGCGCCGCGAGCGTGCGGTCGCGAAGTCCCATGGCGCGCAGATGCGCATGGGTATTGATCACGTAATCGGGATTGGCGCCGGAAATCCCCGTGCCCTGCAGCACGAACCGCAGCAGTTCCTCATGCGGCAGCCGCCCGGCATATTGCGCATGGCCGCGATCGACCGAATAGGCCACGGCCTCCACCACCCGCGCATCCGCGAGCCGGATCCGGTGATGCGTCTCGCGATAGACGGCCGTCGCCTGTTCCCGGGCGCGCAGATAGTCCAAGGTCGCTTCCCGGCCCGCCCGCTCCACCCGGAAGGCGACGCCCCGACACGAGCCGCCCCGGTCGAGCCCGAGCACCAGCCCCGGCCGCTCCGGCGTGCCGCGATGCACGTGAGAATAGATGCAGAGCGCCCTATGAAAGCCGTGGAGCGTGGCGAGGGTCCGTTCCGCGA
>CAYNUN010000038.1:0-6937 GCA_964400345.1 uncultured Methylobacteriaceae bacterium | reverse complement strand
GAAGTCGAAACCGGGGCGCCACATCAGCGAGCCGTAGCCGAACACCCAGAGATCGCCGTCCGCGCCGCTCATGACCCGCTCCCGCTTGGCGGAGCAGCGCCTAGCAGCTAGGAAACGCGGACGCAACGGAGCATGTCCCGATGAGTCAAGACGACGCCTTCCGTGACGACGCCTTCCGCCCGATCGGACCTCCGCCCCGGCGCTGGAAGCTCTTCGCGCCCGTGATCGCGCTGGGCGTCCTCGCGCTGGGTCTCGTCGCCTTCTGGTTTTATGCGAGCCGTGCGGCCGGATCCGCGCTCGACGCCTGGATCGAACGCGAGAACCGTCTCGGGCGCGTCTGGACCTGCGCCGAGCGCTCCATCGCGGGCTTCCCCTTCCGGCTCGAAGTGACCTGCAAGGGTGCGAGCTTCACGAATGCGGCGGGCGGCTCGTCCGTCGCCCGCGGCTCGCTTCCCCGCATCCTCGTCGTCACGCAGATCTATCAGCGCGATCTCCTGCTCGTGGAATTCGACGGCCCTCTCCGGCTCGAAGGCCGCGGCACGGGCGAGGTCGCGAGCGTCGACTGGGACATTCTGCGCGCCAGCATCCGCGGACTGCCCGGCGCGCCGCAGCGGATTTCCGTCGACGGCAAGAAGATCAAGGCGAATGCCGCGAATGCGGGCGGGCCCGTCGCCGAGGTCGCCGCCGAGACGCTCGAAGCCCATCTGCGCCGTGATCCGCAGCGCTGGGAGACCGAGCGCGCCTATGATTTTGCCCTCCGCGGGACGGGCATCGCGTCGCCCCAGCTGGATCGGGCGGCGGGCGGCGTCGGCGGCGCGAGCCTCGACGCACGGCTCTCCTTGACGCGGGCCGAGCCCTTTCCGGGCGAAGGCTTCGCCGCCGCGGCCGAAAGCTGGCGGACCCGAGGCGGCCGTCTGACGCTCTCCGAATTCCGCTTCGCCAAGGGCGATCGCCGGATCGAGGCCTCGGGCGAAGGCGGCATCGACGCGCGGAGCCGCCCCGAAGGTCGGGTGGAACTGAGCCTGACGGGCTTCAACGACCTGCTGCGCGGCCTCGTCGCCAATCCGCAGGCGGGGGCGCTTCTGGGCCTGCGTTCGGGCGGGCAGAACGCGATCAAGCTGCCGCTGCGGGCCGATCGCGGCATGCTCTCGATCGGGCCGCTCCCGCTCTTCCCCCTGCCGCCGCTCTATTGAGGATCAGGCTTCCGGCTTCGGCCTGCCGAAGTCCGGAGCCGCCGTCTCCTGCCCGAGATCGATGATCCCGCGGCGGATCGCGCGCGTCCGCGTGAAATGGTCGAACAGCGCCTGCCCGTCGTTCCAGCGGATCGCGCGCTGCAGCGCATAGAGATCCTCCGCGAAGCGGCCGAGCATTTCCAGCACCGCCGTCTTGTTGTGCAGGAACACGTCGCGCCACATCGTCGGGTCCGAGGCCGCGATGCGCGTGAAGTCGCGGAAGCCGCCCGCCGAGAATTTGATCACCTCGGATTCGGTCACCGTCTCCAGATCCGCCGCCGTGCCCACGATGTTGTAGGCGATCAGATGCGGCAGATGGCTCGTCACTGCGAGCACCAGGTCATGGTGTTCGGCCGTCATCTCCTCGACGTTCGAACCCGCGCCCTCCCAGAAGGCGCGCACCTTCGCCGCCGCCTCCGGGTCGGAGCCCGGCAGGGGGGTGAGAATGCACCAGCGGTTGAGGAACAGCGTCGCGAAGCCCGCATCCGGCCCCGAATATTCCGTGCCCGCCACCGGATGCGCCGGCACGAAATGCACGCCGTCGGGCAGATGCGGGGCGACCTGTTCGACCACCGAAGTCTTGACCGAGCCGACATCCGAGACGATCGCCCCCGGTTTCAGGCCGGACTTCATCGCCTCCGCCACCGCCCCGCAGGCCCCCACGGGCACGCAGAGGATCACGCAGTCCGCGCCCCGCACGCCCTCCGCCGCGTCGCCCGTCACGAGGTCGGCGATGCCGAGTTCGGTCACCCGCGCCCGCACCTCCTCCGACCGGTCGATCGCGACGATCGTGCGGGCGAGGTTCATGCGGCGCGCGACCCGCGCGAGCGAAGAGCCGATCAGGCCGAGCCCGATCAGCGCCAGCCGGTCGAAGACGGGGTCCGCGAGCGCGGGTGCGAGCTTGTCAGCCATGCCGGCCCCGCATGAAATCCGTCAGCGCCTCGATCACGAGGCGGTTCGCCTCCGCCGGGCCGACGGTGAGGCGCAGGCAGTCGGGCAACCCATAGGCCCCGACGCCGCGGAGCACGAGCCCGCGCGCGGTCAGGAAGGCGTCGGCGTCCTTCGCGGTTCGGCCCGGCGTCGCGGGGAAGCGGATCAGCAGGAAATTGCCCACGCTCGGCACGACTTCGAGCCCGAGCCCGGCGATCGCCTCGGCGAGCCGGGGCAGCCATTCCTCGTTGTGCGCCACCGCCGACGCCACATGCGCCTCGTCGGCGAGCGCCGCGACGCCCGCGGCCAGCGCCGGGCCGTTGACGTTGAACGGCCCGCGGATGCGGTTGAGCGCGTCCGCGACATGGGCGGGCGCATAGCACCAGCCGAGCCGCAGCATCGCGAGCCCGTAGATCTTCGAGAAGGTGCGCGTCATCACCACGTTCTCGCTCGTCGAGACGAGTTCGATGCCCGAGGCGTAGTCGTTCCGCCGCACATATTCCGCATAGGCCGCGTCGAGCACGAGCAGGACATGCTTCGGCAGGCCCGCATGCAGCCGCTTCACCTCCTCGAAGGGGAGATAGGTGCCCGTCGGATTGTTCGGGTTCGCGAGGAAGACGATCTTCGTCTTCGGCGTCACCGCCGCGAGGATCGCGTCGACGTCGGCCGTGAGGTTCTTCTCGGGCGCGATCACGGGCGTGCCGCCCGCAGCCAGGATCGCGAGCTTGTAGACGAGGAAGCCGTGGGTGGTGAACACGCCCTCGTCGCCCGGGCCGACATAGGCGGAGGTCAGCAGCGAGAGGATCTCGTCCGAGCCCGAGCCGCAGACGATGCGGGCGGGATCGAGGCCGAATTTCCCCGCGATCGCGTCGCGCAGCGCGGTCGACGCGCCGTCGGGATAAAGTTCGAGCCTGTCGGCGATCGATTTGAACGCCTCGATCGCCTTGGGCGAGGCGCCGAGCGGCGTCTCGTTCGAGGAGAGTTTCCACACTTTGGCGACGCCCGGCGCGCCGCTCTTGCCGGGCACATAGGGGTCGATGGCGAGAACGCCGGGGCGGGGCTGCGGACGGTCGAGAACGGCGGTCATGGGCGGGTGTCCGTGGTCAGGATTCGGTCGGGCGGAAGCGGGCGGCGTGGCTGCCGATCTCGCGGAGATCGAAGCGGCCCACGCCGAGGCCCGCCATGGCCCCGAGAAGCGCGTCGCGGGAGACGTTTTCGGGCGCGGCGACGAGCAGCGTCAGGCCGCCTTCGTCGCCCGCGCTCGCCTCCACCGTCGCGCCCACCGCGGCGAGCGCGCCGGTCAGCCCCTCGCGCCAACGCTCGACGCCGAGCGCATAGAGGATCACTTCGCGCACGGCGGCTTCGTCGATGGGCTTGGAGACGACATAGACGGGCGTGCCCGCCGGATGGCCCGGGCGCTCCACGAAGGGCAGGCGCGCGATGATCTTCGGCGTGCCTTCGCCCGCGAGCAGCGTCCACCACGCGCCCGCCGAACGGCCGGGTTCCGCCGGGAAGATGCCGAGATCGCCCGCCGAAGCCGCGACCGCCGCGATCACTTCGGTCGCGTTCGCATGCGTCCGATAAGGCACGGTGAAGCCGAAATGGAAGCGCGCGGTGTCGCGCATCGGCGCGTCGCCGATGGAGACGTCCGCATGCACGGCATAGGGGGCCTGCACCCAGGTGAAGGTCGAGATGATGACGCGCTGGATGCTCTCGGCCGTGTCGAAGGGCAGAATGCCCTCGTGCCGCGCATAAAGCCGCCGCATCTGGTCCGCCTCGCGGCCCGGCCGGAAGGCGGAGCCGGACGCCGCCGTCTTCTTGATTTGGATCAGCGTGTCGATCACCTGCGCCCGCTCCATCAGGAGGCGGTGCATGGCTTCGTCGATGCGGTCGATCTCGCGGCGGATGTCGGCGAGCGTCGGTCGGATTTCAGCCGGTTCGGCCATGGTTCGGATCCCGATCGGGGGCGGGTTCCTCCATAGAGCGCGCGGGCCGGAAAGGCAAAGTCCCTCGGTCCCGCCGCGTCACACCGCCTCGCCCCGGAACATCGAGACGCGCGCCCGGCTTTCGGGCTCGGCGGGGGTGAACAGGCCCGTATGCGCGTCGCGCAGCGCCAGAACGCCCGTGGTCACGTCGAAATAGGCCCCGTGCAGTTCGAGCTTCCCCTTGCCGACGAGCGCGTTCACGCAGGGAAAGGTCATGAGGTTCTCGAGGCTCTGCGCCACCGAGATCATCGCGAGCTTTTCGACATATTCGGCCACGGGCGTGCCGTTGCGCGGCCCCGCCTTTTCCGCCGCCGGTCCGACCAGCGTCATCCATTTGCCGATGAAGTCGCCCGGCGAGAGCGGCTGGTCCTCCGCCACATGGGCGCGGATGCCGCCGCAGCGGCCGTGGCCCATCACCACGATATGCTTCACCCGCAGCGCCTGCACCGCGAATTCCAAGGCCGCCGAAGTGCCGTGATAGAAGCCGTTCGTCTCGAAGGGCGGCACGAGATTGGCGACGTTGCGCACCACGAAGAGTTCGCCCGGCCGCGCGTCGAAGATCACTTCGGGCGAGACGCGGCTGTCGCAGCAGCCGATCAGCATGATCTCCGGTTTCTGGCCCGAGGCCGCCAGCTCCTCGAACCGCGACTGTTCGCGCGGAAAGCGCTCGCCGAGAAAGGCCTTGTATCCTTCGCGCAGTCGTTCGGGGAACATCGGGGGCCTCCTGCTCGTCGCTTTGCGGAGCGCGCCCGCTTGTGCGGCGACGTCGGCCCCGCCCCCGATATCCATCAAATCGATGTGAAATACAACGCGACGAGAGTCTCGGTCGCGCGCCGCGCCTCAGGTGAAAATGGCCGTCCGGATCCCGAAGCCGTCGAAGAGCGGCGTCGCGGGATGCGAGATCGCCTCCCCCCGCAGAATGCGTTCGGCCGTCCAGCAGCAGGCGCAGGCGTCGAGGAGATCGTCCTCTCCCGCCCCTTTCGACGGCCTTCCGGCGAGGAAGATCGGGTCGAAGCCCGCCACCCCGGCGAGCAGGCCCCGCCGCTCGTCCAATCCGGCCGGATGCGGCTTCGACTTCACCTTTTTCGGCGTCGCGAGCGCGCCGCCGTTCATCGCGGCGAAGGCCCCTTCCGGGTGGCATTCGAACACGCGCTCCCGCAGTCCCGCATCCGCGCGCAGCAGCGCATCGATCTCCCGGATCTTCGGGAACAGGAAGAAGGCCTGTTTCGAGACCTTGCGCGGCGGGTCCGAGGTCGCGGATGCGGCCGCACAGGCCGCGCCGTAATCCTCCGCCATGACGGCCGCGCGCGACGGGACGGAGAACACCGCCGATTGCCGCTCCCCGAGCTTCGGCCGCAGCGCGCCCTCCGGCCCCCGCCCCCCGGGGCCGATCCGGTCGGGCAGGCCGATCGGCATGTCGACGGCGATCACCCCGACGTCCGGCAGCGCCGCGATCTCCTCGAAACGTGCGGCCCGGACGATCTCGGCGCGCCCTCCTCCCGGTTCGCGCAGCACCGCGATCCAGCCGCCCGGGCAACCGTCCATTCCCGCGATGCGCATCGGCGTCGTCCGTCTTTCGTCATCTGGCGATCCTCGACGTCGAGGCTTAGGGTGCGCCGCAGCGATGTCCAGCGCCAGGGAGCCGCCATGACCGTTATCCGCCCTCGCCGCAGCGTCCTTTATATGCCCGGCTCCAATGCCCGCGCGCTCGAAAAGGCGAAGACGCTCCCCGCCGACGCCCTGATCCTCGATCTCGAAGACGCCGTCGCGCCCGACGCCAAGGAGCTCGCCCGTCGGCAGGTCGCCGACGCCGTCGAGGCGGGGGGCTTCGGCCCGCGCGAGGTGGTGATCCGCATCAACGGCCTCGACGCGGCCTGGGGCGCGGCCGACATGCAGGCCGCCGCCGCGGCGGGGCCGGACGCGATCCTCGTTCCCAAGGTGAATTCCGGGGCCGACATCGCCCGCGCCGCCGCCGCCATGGCCGCCGCCGGCGCGCCCGCCCGCACGGCGCTCTGGGCCATGATGGAGACGCCGCTCGCCATGCTGCAGGCGCTCGACGTCGCCCGCGCCGCCGCCGATCCCGCGAACCGCCTCGCCGTCTTCGTGATGGGCACCAACGATCTCGCCAAGGAGACCCGCGCGCGCTTCGTTCCCGGCCGCGCCCCGATGCTCGGCTGGCTCCAGACCTGCCTCGCCGCCGCCCGCGCCTACGGGGTCGAGATCGTCGACGGCGTCTACAACGATCTCTCCGATACCGACGGCTTCCTCGCCGAATGTCTGCAGGGCCGCGATCTCGGCTTCGACGGCAAGACTCTGATCCATCCGAACCAGATCGAGACCGCGAACCGCGTCTTCGCTCCGTCCGAGGAGGAGGTGGCCCGCGCCCGCGCCGTCATCGCCGCCTTCGATCGTCCCGAGAACGCCGACAAGGGCGCGCTCCAGCTCGACGGCCGCATGGTCGAACGCCTCCATGCCGAGATGGGCCGCCGCACCGTCGCCATCGCCGAAGCCGTCGCCGCCCGCGCCTGAGCCCCGGTCCCATCCTCCCCTGTCATCCCGGGGGGCGAAGCCGACCCGGGACCCGGGAACCGCCACCCCCCGTCATGCCCGCCCCGGCGGGCAGCCACGTCTTCCCCCGCCGCCGCCCTCCCCCCTCGCCGCGTCCGCCCCATCCTCCCGTGTCATCCCGGGCGGCGAAGCCGACCCGGGACCCAGGAATCGCGAGGGCATCGCGAGGGCATCGAGCCGTCATGGATCCCGACTCTCCGCTTCGCTCCGGCCGGGACGACA
>CAYNUN010000037.1:6523-10783 GCA_964400345.1 uncultured Methylobacteriaceae bacterium | reverse complement strand
CCGCGAGCTTGGCGGGGATCAGCGTCTCGTCATGCTGCAAGTCTCCGTCCATCACCGCGATGAAGTCGGCGCTGCTCGACAGCGCGCCCTCGATGCAGGCCGAGGCGAGGCCGCGACGACCGATCCGGTGGATGCAGCGGACGTTGTCGACGCGACGGGCGAGCGCTCGGACGCGGTCGGCCGTCCCGTCCGGCGAGTCGTCGTCGACGAAGATCACTTCGAAGTCGAGGCCGCCAAGCGCATCGCTCAGCTTCCGATGCAGGAGTTCGACGTTGTCGGCTTCTTTGAACGTCGGAACGACGATTGAAATCTGCAATGCATTGATCCGAAAAAGGACTAAATCGGTCGACCCGGATAACACCTTGCCGGCGCGCGGTAAACGGCTCGTGGATGACGGATGCCGGTGGCGTTTCGAAGCGCGGCGGGGTATCACCTCGCCCCGATCAACCCGGAAGGACCGGAACCGAAAGCCATGACGTCGCCGCTCGTCCTGAGGACCGTCGCCGAACTCCGTCGAACGGTCGCCGGATGGCGCGCCGCGGCGGAACGGGTCGCGCTCGTGCCGACCATGGGCGCGCTGCATCCCGGCCATGTGTCCCTGACCGAGATCGGCCGGCGCAGCTGTCCTCGCGTCGTCGTCTCCATTTTCGTCAACCCGACGCAATTCGCGCCGAACGAGGATTTCTCGACCTACCCGCGCACCTTCGAGGCCGATCTCGCCGCGCTTCGGGCGCAGGGAATCGATGCGGTCTTCGCTCCCTCGGTCGAGGACATTTATCCCGACGGCTTCTGCACGACCGTGTCCCTTGAAGGTCCGGCGAAGGCGGGACTCGAGGACCGTTTCAGGCCCGATCATTTCGCGGGCGTCGCGACCGTCGTCTCCAAGCTTCTGATGCAGTGCATGCCCGACGTCGCCGTCTTCGGCGAGAAGGATTGGCAGCAATTGGCCGTCATCCGGCGCGCCGCGCGCGATCTCGACATCCCGGTCGACATCGTCGGCGGGCCGACGATCCGCGAAGCGGACGGACTCGCGATGTCCTCGCGCAACGTCCATCTCGCGGCCGAGGAACGGGCCAAGGCTCCGCTGCTCCACCGCGTCATGACGGGCTGCGCCGAACGCCTGAGCGCGGGCGAGGCCGCGAGCGCGGTGCTGCGGGACGGCCGCGCGGAGATCGAGGCCGCGGGCTTCGTTCTCGATTATCTGGAGGTCCGGAATCCGGAGTCGCTGGCCGCCGTGGCGGATGGGGAGCCGGCCCCGCTCCGGATGCTGGTCGCCGCGCGGCTCGGCCGCACGCGCCTCATCGACAACATCGCCGTCCGCCCCGTCGGCCGATGACGGAACGCAAGCGAGGAACCGACGCCATGAGCTATCTGCAGGACGCCAAGCCGCTTCGTCTCGCCGATTTCGCGAAGATGCGCGCGACGGGCGAAAAGATCGTCTCGCTCACCTGTTATGATTCGAGCTTCGCCGCTCTGCTCGACCGCGCCGGAATCGAACTGATCCTCGTGGGCGATTCCATGGGCAACGTCCTGCAGGGCCATTCGTCGACGCTGCCCGTCACGCTCGACCAGATGGAATACCACACGGCCTGCGTGGTCCGCGGCACGCGACGGGCCATGGTGATGGCCGACATGCCCTTCGGCTCCTATCAGGAAAGCCCCGAGCAGGCCTTCCGCAACGCCGCCAAGCTGATGGCCGCCGGAGCGCAGATGGTGAAGCTCGAGGGCGGCGCGTGGCTGGCCGACACCGTCGCCTTCCTCGTCGCCCGCGGCGTTCCGGTCTGCGCGCATATCGGATTGACGCCCCAATCGGTCCACGCGCTCGGCGGCTATCGGGTCCAAGGCCGCTCGGAGGACGCCGCAGCGCGTCTCGAAGCCGATGCGCTGGCGCTGGAAGCGGCGGGCGCGTCCTTCGTGGTGATCGAAATGACCCCGGCCGCGCTCGGCCGCTCGGTCACGAAATCGCTGTCGAGCATGGCCACGATCGGCATCGGCGCAGGGCCGGACTGCGACGGGCAGATCCTCGTGCTGCACGACATGCTCGGGATCTATCCGGGCAAGACGGCCCGCTTCACCAAGAATTTCATGGAAGGCGCCGCGAGCGTCGAGGCCGCCGTCGCCGCCTATGCGGCGGACGTGAAGTCGGGCGCATTTCCCGCGCCCGAGCACTGCTACTGAGGCTTCACCCGGCCGTCCGGCAGTTCACCGAACACGGAACCGCAGGTCTTGCGCCCCTGTTCGAGACAGACCTGCGATTTCTGCGTCCGCGCGAGCTCGAGCAGCACCGTCGCCCCGGCCAAAGTGAGGACCAGCGCGGCGATGCCGCCGATGAGCGAAGCCCGGATGCGCCGGTCCGTCTCTTCGGGCGCCTCGGAACGCCGGATGCTGGGCGGTGGGTCGGTCGGCAAGGCGCGCTCGATGAAACGTGAATCTGACGGGTCGAGCGTGAGATCTTTCGCGGGCGGGCGCAAGCCCGGCCCGTGACGGATCAGCGGACGACCGGTCCTTCGAGCGCAGCCTGCCGGCGCGGCGGCAAAGGTGCGTTGACGGGCATCGGCGCAGGTTCGGGCGCACCGAAGCGGATCACGCGCTTGTAGAAGGGCGCATCGGCCGGGTTCCCGTTGTCGACGCGGCCCGTCGAAGCGCCGAAGAGCCCCCCGACGCTGGAGACCCCGCTGAAGAGGCCCTGTCCGGCGGACGGATTCTGCGGAGGGGGGGTCGGCGCAGGCGCCTGTGTCGCGACGGCCGCCGTCACGATGGCGGCGGGAGCGGCGGCCGAGGCCGCGGCGGGCGCGCGAGCCGAAGCGGAGACGGCAGGAGATGGAACCGCAGAGGCGGGAGCGGCTGCCGGAGCCGCGGCGACGGCCTTCGGGCGTCCGGCGGAATCGAGGTGGATCTCGGTGATATCGCCGATCGCTTCGGGACGGCTCACTTCGCCCAGATCGCCGCCGCGGCGGCTCGCCACCGACGGGAACGTCACACGCTCCTCGCCGACCGCGGCGGATGCCGCATGCGACGTGCCGCGGAACGAGGGATGCTGGTTGCCGTCCGTGAACTGGACGCGGATCGCAGGAGCGCCGCGTTCGATCAGCGTCGCGACGGCCGCATCGTCGGCCCTCTGCTTGGCTTCGACGGCGGCCGCGACGGACGGCTCGATCGTGTAGCGCGGGCAGGCGCCCGTCGGCTCGAAGGACCCGCCCTCGGCCCGCGCATTGAACACGTAGCGCCGGCCGCAATGAGCCACGGCGGGTTCGCGCCGGGTCGCTTCGAAGTGATCCGAGCCTTCCTTCAGATTTCTCCAGAACGGCATATGCGGATCATGCCGGAACTTGGCCAGGTTGGCGGGCGTCATCCGGAACGGGAAGGACTGGAACTGCACGCTGCGCTGGCCGCCTTGGAAGGCCTCGCGCATCACCGCATAGATCTCTTCCATCTGATCATTGGTCATGGCGAAGCAGCCGCGTGACGAACAGGCGCCGTGCACCATGATGTCGCCGCCCGTGCGGCCCATCGCGCGTTCCATCACGTTCGGATAGCCGACGTTGAAGGACAGCCAGAAGGACGAATTGGGATTCATCTGCGCGGCGGACACCGTGTAGAAGCCCTCCGGCACCTGCCTGTCGCCCTCACGCTGCTTGGGGCCGAGCTGACCGGACCAGCGGCAGACGGGATAGGCCTTCACGAAGACGTATTCGCCCGCCCGGTTCTGCTTCCACAGTTCGATCTCCGCCTCCTTCTTGAAGGCGCGGAGCAGAATGGGGGCGTCGCGATCGACGTTCTTTTCGGAGAACAGCGCCACCGTCTGCGGCGGTACCGGCGCAAGCGCCCGCGCGGGAACCCGCTGCCGCTCGTCCGCACAAGCCGCGAGCAGAAGGGCCGCCGAGGCGACGATCGCGAAACGGAACGGGATGCGGGACATGGGACGATCTCCGACGGACCGGACTCGCCGGTCCGGTCTCCTATCGGTAGACGCGGACGGTTACCCGATCCTTACACCGGACGCGGCAAATCGAAGGGCTGCGGCCGAGTTCAGGCCGAGACAATCAGATTTTCCGGCCGATGGCGAGGAATTTCGCCGCTCGGCGCTCCTGGACTTCCTGCGCGGAGGCCCCCGAAAACGTCGCAAGGGCTGCGCCGACGGCGTCCGCCGCCGCGGCGATCGCGGCCACGGGCGCGCGGGGCGCGCCCCCGCCGGGCTCGGCGACGACCCCGGCGACCGTGCCCCATAGAAGCAGATACGGCGCCGGGTTATTGATGGTG
>CAYNUN010000037.1:0-6513 GCA_964400345.1 uncultured Methylobacteriaceae bacterium | reverse complement strand
CGCCGTGATCTTCATGTTCGTCGCCGCATCCTGCGCGCGGCCCGAATCACGCCACAGGATCGAGGCCGAGGCCTCGGGCGAGGCCACGGTGTAGATCGAATGCTCGAGCATCAGCACGACATTGGTCGAGGCCAGCGCGACCGCACCGCCCGAACCGCCCTCCCCGATCACGAGCGAGACGTTGGGCGTGCCGAGCGCGAGACAGGCTTCCGTCGAACGGGCGATGGCTTCGGCCTGACCCCGCTCTTCGGCTTCGATGCCGGGATAAGCGCCCGCGGTATCGACGAAGCTGATCACCGGCAGTCGGAACCGATCGGCCAGTTCCATGAGGCGGACGGCCTTGCGGTAGCCCTCCGGCATGGCCATGCCGAAATTGTGCCGGATGCGGCTCTCGGTGTCGTTGCCCTTTTCCTGTCCGAGCACGCAGACGGAGCGCCCGCGAAAACGGCCGAAACCCGCCACGATCGCCTCGTCCTCGGAGAATTTCCTGTCGCCGGCGAGCGGGGTGAAGTCCTCGATGAGGGCTTCGACATAGTCCTTGAAATGCGGCCGCATCGGATGGCGCGCCACGAGCGTCTTCTGCCACGGCGTCAGGCCGCGATAGATTTCCGCGAGCATCTGCTGGGCGCGCTGCTCGATCTTCCGGATCTCTTCGCGGACCGCGGCGGAGTCCGTCTCCGCGGCGACGACGCGGAGTTCGTCCGCCTTGGCCTCCAACTCGGCCACGGGCTTTTCGAAATCGAGATAGCTGCGCATCGTCGCGGCGACCGGCCCTGAACATGTCTGAAGCGGCGCCCCGAGGGGCCCGTACGGCGGGCGGAGTAGTGACGGCTCCCTTCGACTTCGTCAAGGCGCGGGGCGGGACGTCCTGGCGGTCGGGGCCGTCGCGGGGATGAGAACGGGTTCCATGCGCCGTGCGCGTTGCGCTTTCCGGACGGCTGCGGGCCGGAACATCAGCTTGGTCGCCTCCACCAGATGCACGCCCGAAAAAGGCAGCGACAGTCCCGCTCCGAGCCTTTCCCAAGCGCCCGCCGCGCCGAGGAACATTCGCCGCGGAATCGGAGGGACATAAAGATGTTCGGCCCAGAAGATCGGCGAGAACAGCGAGTCCCGCAAAAGGCCCGTGAGCTGGCTGCGGGAATAAGGGCGTCCCTCGCCGAACGGCGTCGTGTCCATCCGCGCCCACAGCCCGCGGCGATTGGGGACGACGGCGATCATGCTCCCGCCCGGCCGAAGCACCCGCCAGACCTCCGACAGGAGTTCGGCGGGCGCATGCTCGGTCTCCAGCGCATGAACGAGCAGGACGCGGTCGACGCATTGATCGGGGAGCGGCAGCATCGTCGAGATCGCCAGCGCGGATGCGGAAGGACCGTCGAGCGGCCAATGCACCACGCCTTGAACATCGGGCATGAAGGCGAGAACGCGCTCGGCCTCGCCCCGGAACGGATCGAGATAAGGGCCGGCGTAGCCGATGCCGAGCACGGAAAGCCCGGCGACGCCCCGCCACCGTTCGGCGACGGCGGCACCGAGAATGCGCCGCGCGACCTGGCCCAGCGGCGCGTCGTAAAAGGTCCTGAGATCGACGACGTCGAGAGGCATCGGCTCCGTCACCAAGGGCCGGGCTGGAAAGGCGCCCGCGAAAGGCCCATCATAGCTCCGAATTGAAGGAACGCATCCGTGGCCGACATCCGCCTCTTCCTGATCGGCGCCGACAATTTCGGCGTCCTGCTCCGCGATCCGGTGACGGGAGCCGTCGCGACGATCGATGCGGGCGAGGAGGAGCCGATCCTCGCCGCGCTCGATGCGGCGGGCTGGACGCTCACCGACATCCTCGTGACGCATCACCACGGCGATCACGTCGCGGCCGTCGAAAGCCTGAAGCGCCGTTTCGGCGCGACCGTGACCGCCCCCGCCGCGGACCGCGGGCGCATCCCGGGCGTCGACCGCTGGGTGAACGAAGGCGACGAGGTCCGGGTCGGCGCGCTCGCCGCCCGCGTCATCGCGACCCCGGGCCATACCTCGGGCCATATCGCCTATCACTTCGCCGAAGCGAAGCTGCTGTTCTGCGGCGACACGCTCTTCGCCATGGGCTGCGGCCGCCTCTTCGAGGGCACGCCCGCCGAGATGTGGACCTCGCTCTCGAAGCTCGCCGCCCTGCCGGCCGACACCGAGGTCTATTGCGGGCATGAATACACGCTCTCGAACGCACGCTTCGCGCTGCGCTTCGACAAGGACAATCCGAAGCTCGCGGCCCGCGCCGCCGAGGTCGAGCGGCTCCGGGCCGAGGGCCGCTTCACGATCCCCACCACGATCGGGCTGGAGCGCGAGACCAATCCCTTCCTGCGCGCGTCCGACCCGAAGGTCGCCGCCGCGGTCGGGTTGCCGGGCGCAGCGCCCGTCGACGTTTTCGCGGCGCTGCGCGAAGCGAAGAACAGGGGCTGACATGCTGCATCTCGGAAGCGACCGCCGCCCGGACGAACTCGTCCGCCTCCTCGAACTGAAGCCCCATCCCGAAGGCGGGCACTACCGCGAGACCTTCCGCGATCCGAAGATCGTCGAAGGCGGACGCGGCGCGTCGAGCCACATCTATTACCTGCTCGGCGTCGGCGAAGTCTCCGAATGGCACCGCATCGACTCCACGGAAGTGTGGCACCACTATGCGGGCGCCCCTTTCGTCCTCACGATCTCGGACAACGGTCACGACGCGCAGGCGATCATCCTCGGCCCGGACGTCGCGGGCGGCCAACGGCCCTCCTTCGTCGTGCCGCCCGGCGTGTGGCAGACGGGGACGAGCCTCGGCGCATGGAGCCTGATGGGCTGCACCGTCGCCCCCGCCTTCGAATTCTCCGGCTTCGAGATGGCCCCGCCGGGCTGGCGGCCGATGCCGCGCGCCGCGGGCGGCGCATGAGCGGGCTCGTCGCCCACGATCTCGTCGACGCGCTCGAACGGCATTGCGCCAAGGCCTGGCCCGCGCCGGAGATCGTGCGCATCAACGGCTGGGAACTGCGCTTCACGCCGGGCTCGAAATCCCGCCGCGTCAATGCGCTCACGCCGATGCGGCCCGCGCGCGGTCTCTTCCCCGAGACGCTCGATCTCGCCAAGCGCCTCTGCGAACAGCGCGGCGTGCCCTGCACGGTCCGGATCACGCCCGCCGCCGGAACCGAAGCCGACGCCGAACTCGACCGCCGCGGCGCGCCCGTGCTGGACGCGACCGCCGTCGAAGTCGCACCGCTCTCGCCGCGTTTCACTGTGGATCCGGAAGTGGTGATCGAGACCGCCCCGAGCCCGACCTGGCTCGGCGGCATGGCCGCCGCCAACGGCGTGCAGGAGGCGGAAAAGGCCGTCATCGCGCGCCTTCTCGGCGACGTCCTCTACGAACAGGCCTTCGCGACGGCGCTCAGGGGCGGCGAGCCCGTCGCCTTCGCCCGCGCCGCCTTGGGCGACGGACTGCTCGGGATCTTCCATGTCGTCACGCGCCCCGATGCCCGCCGCGAGGGCCATGCCCGCCGGGCCGTGACCTCGCTGATGGCCTGGGGGCGCAAGCGCGGCGCGATGCGCGCCTATCTTCAGGTGGTGACGGACAACCCGGCGCGGGAACTCTATCGGGATCTCGGCTTCAGCGAGGCCTATCGCTACGTCTACCGCCCCGCCTGAGCGGTCTCCGCGGCGGGCTTCTCCTTGGGCGCGAGCGTCGCCGTGAGCGCCCCGCCGACGATCAGCGCGCAGGCGATGAGCAGCACGGGCGTCGCCTCGGCGAAGCCGAAGCCGATCAACAGAAATGTGGAGAGAACCGGCGTCGCATAGGAGGCGAAACCGAGCATGCGGATGTCGCCCTTCTTGACGCCCACATCCCACAGATAGAACGCCGCCCCGACCGGACCGAGGCCCAGCGCGACCACCGCCGCCCATTGCGCCGCGCCCTGCGGCCACACCGTCGTCTCGAAGGCGAGATGGCAGGCGACGGAGAGCAGCGCCGAGGCGAGACAGAAACCCGTCACCGCATCCGTCGGCACCTCGCCGAGCCGGCGCGACAGCAGCGAATAGGCCGCCCAGACGAAGGCCGCGGCGAAGGCGCAGAGATAACCCGCGAGATGCGCGGGATCGAAGGCAAGACCGCCCGCCTTGCCGAAGGCGAGCACCGCGACGCCCGCAAAGCCCGCGACCGCTCCGAGCACATGCACGGGCCGGAGCCTCTCGCCCGGCAGCAGCGAGGAGCCGAGCACGATGAGCAACGGCCAGAGATAATTGACGAGCCCCGCTTCGGCCGGCGGCGCGAGCCTCAGCGCCGCGAAATAGAGCGCGTGATAGCCGAAGAGACCGCCGAGCCCGACGAGCCAGACCACGGGCGGCTGGATCAAGGCGCGGGCCGCCTGCGGCCGCGCGATCCACCCCGCGGCGCCGGCGAGCGCGCCCGCGAAGAAGGCCATGGCATTGAGCTGGAACGGCGGGATCGTGCCCGTGAAGACCGTCAATACGGCGAGCGACGCCCAGAGCGCGATCGCTCCGAACCCGGCGACGGTGGCCCGGCGGCGGGCGGAGGCGGTGGCGGCGGACATAAGCGGGACATTGGCGCGGAGGGCGAGACGGAGCAAGCGCCTCAGGCGAGCGCGGCCTCCACATCGGCGGCGGTGACGATCCGGGCGAACTCGCCGGTCAGGTTGGCGAGCGTCATGGCATGGATGTCCGCCGCCCGATGGTGCTCGCCGTCGGGGCCGGTGCGGTCGAAGGTAAAGCAGGCATCGCGCACGAGCAGCGTCCGGAACCCGAGATTGCCTGCCATGCGCGTCGTCGTCTCGACGCAGTGATTCGTGGTCGCGCCGGCGATCACGAGTGCGTCGACGCCCGCATCACGGAGACGTGCCTCCAGATCGGTGCCGATGAAGGAGGAATTGACGTGCTTGACCACGACCGGCTCGCCCGGCCGCTCGCGGGCGACGTCCATGACGGCGTAGCCGGAGCGCTCGGGGCGGAAGACGGAATCGGGCTCGGTCGAGGCGTGGCGGATGTGGACGATGCGACAGCCCGCTCGGCGGAAAGCCGCGAGAAGACGCCCGACCACGGCCTCCGCTCCCGGATTGTTGCGCGACAGTCCCGTCGCGGCGATCTCCTCGAAACCCTTCTGCATGTCGATGACGATCAGGGCCGTGCGGGCGGGGGAAAGAAGGAGCATCACCGTGCCTCCGAGAAGTGAAGAAGGCGCGGCCCTTGCGGACCGCGCCTCGGGACTCGGACGAGGAGAACCTCGCCGTCAGGACATCAGCTGCCCGCCGTTCGCCGAGATCGTCGAGCCCGTGATGAAGCCCGCATCGTCGGCGGCGAGGAAGGCCACGCAGCGGCCGATCTCCTCCGGCGTGCCGAGCCGGCCGACGGGGATCTGCGGGAGGATGCGGGTCTTGAGCACGTCTTCGGCGATCGCCTGCACCATTTCGGTGCCGATATAGCCCGGGCATATCGCATTGACGGTGATGCCCTTGGCCGCGCCTTCCTGCGCCAGGGCCTTGACGAAGCCGATGTCACCCGCCTTGGCGGCCGAATAATTCACTTGGCCCATCTGGCCCTTCTGCCCGTTCACCGACGAGATCACGATGATGCGGCCGAAGGAACGGTTGCGCATGCCCTCCCAGACGGGGCGGGTCATGTTGAAGAGGGAATCGAGATTGGTCCGGATGACGGCCGACCACTGGTCCTTGGTCATCTTGTGGAACATGCCGTCCCGCGTGATGCCCGCATTGTTCACGAGCACGTCGATCGGGCCGACCTCGCTTTCGACCTGCGCGACGCCTGCGGCGCAGGCGTCGTAATCGCCCACGTCCCATTTATAGGCCTTGATGCCGGTCTCGGCCGTGAATTTCTGCGCGGCCTCGTCATTGCCGCCGTAATTGACCGCAACATTGTATCCGGCCGCCTTGAGCGCCTTGGCGATCGCCGCGCCGATTCCGCGCGTGCCGCCCGTCACGAGTGCCGTCCGAGCCATGTCGTCCCCTCCTGGATGCTGACGCGTTCAGTCCCCCGGCATTCGCGCCGGGGGTTTCAAAGACGGGGCGCCGCGCCGCGGCGGCCCGCCGCCGGCGGGCTCAGCGCGCGAGGCACATGGCCACGCCCCCGCCGATGCAGAGCGTGGCGAGGCCCTTCTTGGCGTCGCGCTTCTGCATTTCGTGGAGCAGCGTGACGAGCACGCGCGCGCCCGACGCGCCGATCGGATGCCCGATCGCGATCGCGCCGCCGTTGACGTTGACCTTGGAGGTGTCCCAGCCGAGATCCTTGTTGACCGCGATCGCCTGCGCCGCGAAGGCCTCGTTGGCTTCGACGAGATCGAGCTCGTCGATGGTCCAGCCCGCCTTTTCCAGCGCCTTGCGCGAGGCCGGGATCGGTCCGGTGCCCATGATGGCCGGGTCGACGCCCGCCGTGGCCCAGGACACGATGCGCGCCAGCGGCTTGAGGCCGCGCTTCTCGGCTTCCGCGGCCGTCATCAGCACCAGGGCGGCGGCGCCGTCATTGATGCCGGAGGCGTTG
>CAYNUN010000036.1:0-10789 GCA_964400345.1 uncultured Methylobacteriaceae bacterium | reverse complement strand
GCTCCAGCGAGCGCCAGGTCCGGAACGTGTTGAGGAGACGCGCCGCCGCCTGCGGATTGGTGCGGTCTAGCCGTTGCGCGATCTCCGCCGCGAAGTCGTAGCCCGCCCCGTCCGCCCGGTTGAACTGGGTCAGATTGCCCGCCGCGAAGGATCCGACCAGAGAGCGCACGCGATTGGGATTGCTCAGCGAAAAGGCGGGGTGACTCATCAGTTCCTTCACGCGGTCGAGCGTTCCGACTTCCGGAATGGTCGCCTGCAGGGCGAACCATTTGTCGAGAACGAGCGGATCATCCGCGTAGCGTGCGGCGAAGGCGGCGAGCGCCGCCTCGCGCGTCGGTCCCGGACGGCGGGCGAGCACCGCGAGGGCCCCGAAACGCTCCGTCATGTTGTCGGCCGACGAGAACAACGCCTCCGCCGCGGCCCCGCCGCGCTCGGGGTCGCCGGCGCAGAGCAGATCGAGCAGGACGTTTCTGAGGCTGCGGCGGCCGGCCGCCGCGGCGTCGGGCGAATAGGGGCCTGCGCCCGCGAGGTCGCGCACGGCGGCGGCGAGCCTGTCCGCGAGGCGACGGCCGACCGCGCGGCGGAGACCTTCGCGGGACGCGAACACCGCGTCGGGATCGATGCCGGTGCCGATCTCGCGGGCGATGTCGCTCTCGCTCGGCAGAGCGAAGACCTGTGCGACGAAGGCGTGGTCGCCGCTCGATTCCAGAAGCGCGCCGAGCGCGTCGGCGAAACGGTCGTCGAAGACGACGGGGCGGCCATCGCCGGCCGCCTCGACGCCGCGCAGGAGCATGCGCATCGCGAAGGTCTGGGCGGCCTGCCAGCGGTTGAAGCTGTCCGCGTCATGCTTGAACAGAACGAGGAGATCCTCGTCGGACAGATCGGTTTCCAGCCGCACGGGTGCGGAGAATCCGCGCAGCAGGGACGGGACGGGACGGCTCTCGACCTGAGTGAAGACGAGCGAGCCTCGTTCGAGATCCAGCACGAAGACGCCGTCGCGGAAGCGCGGATCGTCGCATTCGGCCTCGACGGCGCGGCCGTCGCGCCCGACGAGGCCGAGCGCGATCGGGATGACCATCGGTCGCTTCACGGGCTGGTCGGGCGTCGGGCCGGTGACCTGTTCGAAATCGATCCGGAAGGTGCGGGCGTGCTCGTCATGGCGCGTGCGGACCGTGAGGCGGGGCGTGCCGGCCTGTTCGTACCATTGCGCGAAATGGGCGAGATCGCGGCCGCTCGCTTCCGCGAATCAGGCGAGGAAATCCTCGATCGTCGCGGCCGTGCCGTCGCAACGCGTGAAATAGAGGTCCATGCCCCGCCGGAAGGCGTCGGCCCCGATCAGGATCTTGAGCATCCGGATCAGTTCGGCGCCCTTCTCGTAGACGGTCGCCGTGTAGAAATTGTTGATCTCGCGGTAGGCCTGCGGCCTGACCGGATGGGCGAGGGGCCCCGAGTCCTCGGCGAACTGCACCGCCCGGAGATTGCGCACGTCGGCGATGCGCTTGACGGGCCGCGAGCGCATGTCGGACGAGAATTCCTGATCGCGGAAGACCGTGAGGCCCTCCTTCAGGCAGAGCTGGAACCAGTCGCGGCAGGTGATGCGGTTGCCGGTCCAGTTGTGGAAATATTCATGCGCGATGATCGCCTCGATCGCCGCATAGTCGCCGTCGGTCGCGGTGTCGGGCGTGGCGAGCACGTATTTGTCGTTGAAGATGTTGAGGCCCTTGTTCTCCATGGCCCCCATGTTGAAGTCGGACACGGCGACGACGTTGAAGACGTCGAGGTCGTATTCGCAGCCGAACGCCTCCTCGTCCCATTTCATCGAGCGGACCAGCGCGTCGAGCGCATAGCCCGCGCGGTCGGTCTTGCCCGGTTCGACGAAGATTCCGAGCTCCACCGTCCGACCCGACCGGGTGACGAATTCGCCGCCGAGCCGATCGAGCCGACCGCCGACCAGCGCGAAGAGATAAGCGGGCTTGGGATGCGGATCATGCCAGACGGCATAATGCCGTCCGTCGGGCAGGTCGCCGCTCTCCACGAGATTGCCGTTGCCGAGAAGCACGGGCGCTTCGGCCTTGTCGGCGGTGATCCGCGTCGTGAAGACGGCCATCACGTCCGGCCGGTCCGGGAACCAGGTGATGCGGCGAAAGCCTTCGGCCTCGCATTGCGTCGTATAGACGCCCGAGGAGCGGTAGAGCCCCATCAGCTTGGTGTTGCGCTCGGGATCGAGCCTCGTCTCGAAGGTGATCGTGAACGGACCGCGGGGCGGCTGCGGCAGCGTGAAGCTCCGCGCGTCGATCTCGAAGCTTTCGGGGTCGAGCGGTCGGCCGTCGAGCGTGACGGAGACGAGCGTCAATTCATCCCCGTCGAGATGCAGCGGGGCGTCGGGATCGCCGGCGGGATTGGGGCGCATCGCCAGGGTCGCGACCACCTTCGTGTCGGAACCGGCGAGCGTGACGTCGAGACGGACTTCGTCGACGAGGTGGTTCGGCGGGCGATGATCCGCGAGGCGGATCGCGTTCGGGGTCTCGGTGCGCATGCCGCATTTGTGCCCGAGAACGCATGATCCGCTCAAGCGGCCTCGCGCGCGGAGCCGACCCGCTTCGGTCTCATGCCGCCGAGGGGCGCACCGGTTCGGTGTGGCTGACGATGCGCGTGATCGCCGGATGGTCGTTGCGGGCCGCGTGTTCGAGCCTGTCGACGCATTCATGGACGCTCGCCACGTCGAGCGACGGGCTCACACGGCAGTGATAGTTCACGACCAGCCCATGCTCCGTCGTCCGGACGCGGACGCTGTGCACATCGGTGATCGTGCCCGTTTCCGCCGCGCCGCGGCGCAAGGAGGCGGCGACGGCCTCGGTCGTCTCCGGACCCGCGTCCGTGCCGCTGAGGCTCGGCACGATCAGCGGCTCGATATGCGTTTCGACCTCGGTGTCGGGCCCCAGCTCCTCGCGGATGGCCGCTTCGAGGCGGCTCGCGACGACATGCGCCGCGCCGAGGCTCATGCGCCCGTCGACTTCGACGTCGAGGCTCACCGAGAGACGTTCCCCGAGATGCTGCACCGTGACGTGATGGACGGGCGTCCGGCGCTTCGCCGCGATCAGCAGCACGCGTTCCAGCACGGTCTCCTCGTCGAGCGCGCGCGGTACGGCGGTCACGGTGACCTGCGCGTCCGGGTGGCCCGTGCGTACCGCCGCGGCGATGCGCTCCTTGATGAGAGTGAGCCGGTCGAGCGGGATGGTGCGGGCGACGGCGATCTCGATGTCGGCGAAGACGTGCGAGCCTCCCGAGCGGACCTTCACGCTCTCCACCGCGACGACGCCGGGAACGCTTTCCACGGCCGTGCGCACGGCTTCGGTCGCCCCGTGCGGGGCGGTGTCGATGAGGGTTTCGATCGTGCGACGCGCCAGCCTGAAGCCCGCCACGGCGATGAAGACCGCGACGCCGATCGCCACGAAGGCGTCCGCCTGCGGCCAGCCCAGCGCCGCCGCGCCGAAAGCCAGCAGGACGAGCACCGAATTCACGAGATCGGACGAGAAGTGGAGCGCGTCGGCCGCCAGCGCCTCGCTGTTGGTCTCCCGCGCCACGCGCGTCAGCGCGAGCCAGCGCCATGCGTCGATGACGATGGAGACGCCGAGCACGGCGACCGCGGCCCAATGGAAGGTGAAGGCCGTCTCCCCCGATGCGAGCCGTCGCATGCCTTCGAAGGCCACCGCGCCGGAGAGAACGAAGAGAAAGGCCGTCTCCGCAAGGGCGGCGAGGGACTCCACCTTGCCGTGGCCGTAGGGGTGTTCCGCATCCGCGGGCTTGCCCGCCGCGCGGATCGCGACCCAGGTCATGAAGGTTCCCGCGACGTCGAGCAGGCTGTGCGCGGCGTCGGAGATCAGAGCGAGCGACCCCGTCGCCAAGCCGGCCGCGCCCTTGCCGAGCGTGATGACCGCGCTCGCCGCGATGGACCAGAGAGCAGCCTTCTCTTTCGTCGCCGTGGACATCGGGCCGTCCCTTCCCCGTGAGCCCGTCGCGTAGCGAAGCGTTCGGGCGGGGTCAATCCGTGAGAACCTCATGTCCGGCCCGCATGTCTCGAACGCGGCGGGCCGGGTTGAACGTCGGCGGTCGGCGGTCCACCTTCCGGAGCAGGCGGAACATAGGAGACATTCATGGCGACCGAATATCTGCACACGATGGTGCGCGTCGGAAACGTCGATGCGGCGCTCGACTTCTACTGCAACAAATTCGGTCTCGTTGAAGTTCGCCGGACCGAGAACGAAAAGGGGCGCTTCACGCTGATCTTCCTCGCCGCGCCCGGCGACGTGGAGCGCGCCCGCGAGAGCCGCGCGCCGCTCCTCGAACTCACCTACAATTGGGACGAGCACGACTATGCGGGCGGCCGGAATTTCGGCCATCTCGCCTATCGGGTCGACGACATCTACGAGACCTGCGATCGGCTGATGAAGGCGGGCGTGACGATCAACCGCCCGCCGCGCGACGGCTATATGGCCTTCATCCGCTCGCCCGACGGGATCTCGATCGAACTCCTCCAGCGCGGCGAGCCGAAGGCCCCGGCCGAACCTTGGGCCTCGATGCCGAACACGGGATCCTGGTGATCGCGTGACGGTGCGGGTCTTCGGCGAAGTCGACGGCGTCGTCGTCCATGAGATCGCGCTCCGCTCCTCGGAAGGGGCGGAAGCGAAGATCATCACTTGGGGCGCGACCGTCCGCGACCTCCTCGTCCCGCATCGCGGGGAATTGCAGCGCGTGATCCTCGGGCTCGAGACGCTCGAGGATCATGTGGCGCATTCGCCCCATATGGGCGCCGTCGCCGGGCGCTACGCCAACCGCCTGCGCGACGGGCGCTTCGCTTTGGACGGGCGCGTCTTCGAGATCCCGCGCAACCTTGCGGGGCGGCATGCGGTCCACGGCGGCGGGAAGGGTTTCGGCAAGCGACCCTGGCGGCTCGCTTGGGCGGAAGCCGACGCCTGCGCGCTGACACTCTTCTCCCCGGACGGCGACGCGGGCTTTCCCGGGGACATGACGGTGACCTGCGTCTACCGCCTGCTCGCGCCCGCCGTCTTGCGCATCGAACTGACGGCGACCTGTTCGGCGCCGACGGTCGTGAATCTCTGCAGTCACTGCTATTTCAATCTCGACGGGTCGGAGACGATCGAGGGCCATCGGCTGAGGCTCGATGCGTCCTTCATGACGCCCGTCGACGAAGAGACGATCCCGACGGGCGAGGTCCGTGCCGTCGCCGATACGCCCTTCGATTTCCGGACCGAACGGCCGATCCGGTCGCGCGCCGCGGCGGATGCCGGATTTCGCTGCGACCACAATTTCGTGATCTCCGGCGAGGCCGGAACGTTGCGGCGTGCGGCGGTCCTGTCCTCGCCGCTGAACGGATTGCGGATGGAGGTGCGCAGCACCGAGCCGGGGCTTCAGGTCTATGACGGCGGCAAGCTCGCGGTGCCCGTCCGGGGTCTCCACGGCCGCGCCTACGGCCCGTTCGCGGGCCTGTGTCTCGAGCCTCAGCATTTCCCGGATTCGCCGAACCGGCCGCATTTTCCGAGCACGCGTCTCGACCCCGGCGAGGTTCGCCGCCAGATCACCGAATATGCCTTCTCGGACGGAAGCGACTGACCGCCGAGGCGCATCCTCCGCATGGAGAACCGGAATCGCCCTGCGAAGAATACCGTGCAACCGATTCTTCGGACTCGCCTTTTCGAAGACCCTTCGAGCGACGTCTCAGTGCAGGTCCGAGCGATAATGGCAGATGTCCGTCACGCAGAGGCTGACGCGCAGCTCCACGGGCGAGCCTTCGATCGAAAGGGCGAGCCGATCGATGTGCAGCGCCGGATGGCCCGGGGCGACCTCCAGCGTCGCGGCCTCGTCGGGTGCGAGCAAAACGGCCTTGATGCGCTCGACCGCCTTGGCGATCGTCACGCCGAATTCCGCGGCGTAGAGGCCGTAGAGGTTGTTCGGGATTGCACCTTCGGCCAGCCCCGGAAAGATCCGGGCCGGCAGCGTCACCGTCTCCGCGATCACGGGGCGGCCGCCGAGCAGACGAATGCGGCGCACATGGATCACCTCCGCATCCTCCTCGAGTTCCAGACGGAGGCGCTCCTCCGCGCTCGCCCGGCGGCGCTCCGCCGAGAGGATGCGGCTGACCGGAAAGACGGGCGCCCCGTCGTCGGGCACGATCTTCAGGAAGCGGAACAGGATGCGCGCTTCGTCATGCTCCGCGACGAAGGTTCCGCGGCCCTGCCGCCGGACGACCAGGTTGCGGTCGGCGAGATCATCGAGCGCCTTGCGGACCGTGCCCTGACTGACGCCGATCTCGCCGGCGAGGTCCTGCTCGCTCGGCAGCACGTCCCCGGGTCCCCAGACGCCCTGCGCCATCCGCTGCACGAACATGTCGCGCACCTGAATGTAGAGCGGGTTGAAGCCGACCTTGGTCGCCTCGGTCGCGGCGCGGGTCTTCCGGGTGGGGGGCATGGGCGTGAACCGATCGAGAGAATCGCGCCTTCCTCGAAGACGCATGGGAGTGACAGGGGCCGCTGCTCGGTGCATAGCTTCGACCGCGGCGATGCGGCTGCGGCACGGCTTCCGGGCTTTCGGCCCGGTCCGCGTCGCGCGGCCAATCTGTCCGTCCGGCCTTCGTCGGACAAGGCGAAAAATCACGCAGGTCCGTGATGTTGTGAGGTGCTTCCGCGTGATGAATTCGATGGCCCGGATCGGAACGACCCTGAACGATTGGATCGACCTGCGGCGAAACGGCGCAGGATTGGCGCTGGCTGCCGCCGTGGCCGTGGCGAGCGTGCTGGCGGAACCTCTCCTGTCCTCGGCGTTGAAGGCCGCGACGGGCCGCGCGATCGGCGTCCCGGCGGTCGTGATCGCGCTGATACTCGGGATGGCGCTGCACGGGCTTTCGCAGAAGCCCGCCTGTCGGCCGGGGATCACCTTCGCGGTGAAGAAGCTGCTGCGCGTCGCGATCGCCCTATTGGGTCTGCGGATCGCCTTGGGCGACATTCTCGCGCTCGGGATCGGCACGGTCTTCCTCGTCGTCGGCGCGATGATCGCGACGCTTCTCTCCGGCTTCCTCTTCGCCCGGATGCTCGGCCGCGACGACGCCTACGGCGCGCTCGCGGGCGGCGCGACGGCTGTCTGCGGCGCATCGGCCGCGCTCGCCACCGCGACCGTGCTGCCGCCCGATCCCAAGCGGGACGCCGACACGGTATTCATGGTCGTCGCGGTCAATGCGCTTTCGACCGTCGCCATGCTCGCCTATCCCGTGCTCGGCGCGGCGCTCGGCTATGACGACCGGGTCATGGGCATCTTTCTCGGAGCGACCATCCATGACGTCGCGCAGGTGGTCGGCGCGGGCTATTCGGTGTCCGAACAGGCCGGTGCGTCGGCCGTCGTGGTCAAGCTCTTCCGCGTCTTCCTGCTGCTGCCCGTCGTGCTGGCGATCGGCTGGTGGTTCGCGAGCCGGGGCGGCGGGGCGGGCAAGGCGAACGTCCCCATGCCCGTCTTCGCGATCGTGTTCTTCGTTCTCGCGCTGGTGAATTCCGTCGGGGTCGTTCCGGCGGAGATCAAGACCGTCGCCGGCGAAATCTCCCGCTGGGGTCTCTTGATCGCCATCGGTGCGCTGGGCCTCGGCACGTCGGTTCAGGCCGTGCTGGCGGTCGGCTGGCGGCATGTCGCGGTGGTCTGCGGGACGACGCTCGTGATCCTCTTCGTCGCGATCGGCGGAATCGCGCTTCTGCACTGATCGAAGGCTTCCCGGCTTCCGCGCGGCGATTCTTGCGTTAATCTCGGAGCAGCGCCACAGCGGAAGGACTTTTCATGACGCGGCTGTCGAGACGGAAGCGGCCCCTTCGGAGGGCGGCATGACCGTAAGGCCCGTTCGTTTTCTCCGCCGCGGCCGGCTCGTCGAGGTGAGCGACGTCCATCCCCGGACGACGCTGCTCGACTGGCTGCGCCTGCGCGAAAGGTCCTGCGGCCCGAAGGAAGGCTGAGCGGAAGGCGATTGCGGCGCCTGCTCGGTCGTGCTCGTCCGCCGGCGCGACGGACGCCTCGTGCATGAGCCCGTCAACGCCTGCATCCATCTGCTCGGCCAATGCGACGGGGCGGAAGTGATCACCGTCGAGGATCTCGCCGAGGCGGACGGGCTCCATCCGGTTCAGGCCGCCATGGTGGAGATGCACGGCTCGCAATGCGGCTTCTGCACGCCGGGCATCGTGATGAGCCTCTTCGCGCTTCAGCACGAAGGCAAGGGCGTCGACCGCGCCGCGGTGAACGAGGCGCTCGCCGGCAATCTGTGCCGCTGCACGGGCTATCGCCCGATCGTCGAAGCTGCGCTCGAAGCCTGCACGCAGAGCCCGGTCGACCGTTTTTCGCAGACGGAAGGCTCCACGGCCAAGGTTCTCGCCGCACTCGACGACGGTTCGGACGCCTGGTTCGGCGATGAGCGCTCCTTCTTCGCCGCGCCCGCGAGCGAGGACCTTCTCTGCCGCATTCTCGAAGAACATCCGGACGTCACGATCCTCGCAGGCTCGACCGATGTCGGCCTTTGGATCAACAAGGCCTTGGACCCGATCGAGCGCATCGTCTGGCTCGGTCGCGTGAAGGGGCTCGACGTCGTGGAGGACGGCCCGCATGCGGTGATCTTCGGCGCGACGGTGACGCATGCCCGCGCCCTTCCGCATCTCCAGGCGATCGACTCCGATCTCGGGGACATGATGCGCCGTTTCGGCTCCAAGCAGATCCGCGCGACGGGCACGGTGGGCGGCAACATCGCCAACGGTTCCCCGATCGGCGATCTCGCGCCCGCGCTGATCGCGCTCGGCGCGACCATCGAGCTGCGCAAGGCTGAACGTCTGCGCACGCTCGCCCTCGAAAACTTCTTCATCGAATATCGGAAGCAGGATCGCGAGCCGGGCGAATATCTGCGTCGCGTCGCCGTTCCCAAGCTCGGGCCGGGCGAGCATTTCCGCTGCTTCAAGATCTCCAAGCGGCGCGACGAGGACATTTCCAGCACGCTGGGGGCCGTCAAGGTCACGCTCGACGGCGACGTGGTGAGCGCGGCCCGGGTCGCCTATGGCGGCATGGCGGGTACGCCCAAGCGCGCGCCCGCCGCCGAAGCCGCCTTGATCGGTCAATCGATCAAGCAGGCCTCGACCTGGCGGGCCGCGGCGGCGGCGCTTGCCGCCGACTACCGCCCGATGAGCGATCATCGCGCTTCGGCCCGTTATCGGATGCAGGCCGCGCAGGCGGTGCTGGTGAAAGCCCTCGCCGAGATCGCGGGTCTGCCCAGCACCTCCACCCGTCTCCATCCGCGCAAGGAGGCGTCGCTTGCGGCCGAATGATCCCTCCGCCGTTTCCGCCGCCGTCGAAGGCACGGAGCGTCGCCACGTCCACAAGCCCCTGCCGCACGACTCCGCTGCGAAGCACGTGCAGGGGACCGCGGTCTATATCGACGACATCCCCGAGCCCGAGGGCACGCTGCATGTCGCGCTGGGCCGCGCGCCCGTGGCGCGTGCGCGGATCGAGGAGATCGACCTCGCCCCGGTCCGCGCCCATCCCGGCGTCGTCGCCGTCCTGACGGCCGCCGACATTCCGGGCAAGAACGACGTCTCGCCCGCCTTCGGCGACGATCCGATGTTCGCGGAGAACGAGATCCTGTTTCACGGTCAGGCGCTCTTCGCCGTGGTCGCGACGACGCGCGAGGCGGCGCGGCGTGCGGCGCTGGTCGCCGTCGTGAGAACCGTCGCGGTCAAGCCGCGCGTCACGATCGAGGACGCGGAGGCGGACGACGCCACGGTTCTGCCCGACTACGCCTTCGGCCGAGGCGAGCCGGCGCAGGAGATCGACCGCGCGCCGCGGCGTCTCGAGGGGACGTTCCGCATCGGGGGGCAGGAGCATTTCTACCTCGAAGGGCAGGTCGCCTTCGCCATTCCCGGCGAGGACCGCGAGATTCTCGTGCATTCCTCGACCCAGCACCCGACCGAGGTGCAGCATGTCGTGGCCCGCGTGCTGGGCCTGCCGGACGCCTTCGTGACCTGCGAGGTCCGCCGGATGGGAGGCGGTTTCGGAGGCAAGGAAAGCCAAGCCACGCAATGGGCCGCGACCGCCGCATTGGCCGCGCATGTGACGGGCCGTCCCTGCAAGCTGCGGCTCGACCGCGACGACGACATGGCGATGACGGGCAAACGCCACGACTTCCGCGTCGATTGGCGCGTCGGCTTCGACGACGAAGGCCGGATCGCAGCGCTCGACACGCGGCTGGCCGCCCGCTGCGGCTATTCGGCCGATCTCAGCATGGGCGTGGTCGACCGCACCATGTTCCATTCCGATTCCAGCTATTTCCTGCCGGCGGTCCGCATCTCGTCCCGACGGTTCAGGACGGACACCGTCTCCAACACGGCCTTCCGCGGTTTCGGCGGCCCGCAGGGCATGCTCGGCATGGAGCGCGTGATCGATGCGGTGGCCTGGACGCTCGGGCGCGACCCGCTCGACATCCGCAAGCTCAACCATTACGGCCCGGGCCGCGACGTGACCCCCTACGGCATGACCGTCGAGGATCACGACACGGGCCGCCTGCTGCTCGAAACGCTGGAGCGTACGGCGGACTACCGCATGCGCCGCGCCGAAATCGCCGCCTTCAACGCCCGGTCGCCGATCCTCAAAAAGGGCATCGCGCTGACGCCCGTGAAGTTCGGCATCTCCTTCACGCTCACCCAGCTCAATCAGGCGGGCGCGCTGGTCCATGTCTATTCGGACGGCTCGATCCATCTGA
>CAYNUN010000035.1:0-11111 GCA_964400345.1 uncultured Methylobacteriaceae bacterium | reverse complement strand
CCGCATCCACGGGGCTCGAGACGATCGCGATCCGCGCGCCCCGCTCCACCGCCTTCATCGCCCGGTTCCATTGATGGAAGGCGAAGAGGAACTCCACGGCCCCGAACAGGAACAGGAAGACGAGCGGGATCAGCAGCGCCGCCTCGACGAGCGTGCCGCCCCTCCGGTCCCCGAGGAACCGTCTCGTCTTCGTCATGCGGCGGAAATGCGTCATGCCCGTCACTCCCCGATCGCCCGTTCCGCATGCGAGACGCGGAAACGCGGCGTGCCGAGGCCGACGAGGTCGAGCGCGCCGAGGCCCGGATAGGTCAGGTCCGCCCGCACCTCGATCGTGCGGATCGAGTCGCCGCCCCGCCAGGTCCGCTCCCCCGTCACGGAATCGATCGGATTGGGAATGCTCGTCACGACGGCGCAGAAGCCCTCGCAATCGCCTGTCGTCACCGTCAGCGCGCCCGGATTCCACCAGGAGACGCGCCGCGTCCCGCTCCCGTCGGCGGTGCCGAACACCGCGAGCCGCCGCGCCTGCTCCGCCGCCGCCGCGGGGTCGTCGACCCGGGCGAGGAACCGCGCGGCATCGCGCACCGCGGTCTGCACCGCATGGCGGTCGAGATAGAGCTTCGAGAATTCGAAGGCCCCGAACAGCAGGAGGAACAGCACGGGCATCACCACCGCCGCCTCCACCATCGCGGCCCCGTCCTCGTCCCGTCGCAGGGTGCGCAACATGGTCATGCCCCTCACCGGTAAAGCTGGACGAGATCGCGGGAGACGTCGTTGCGCACGCCCGGTTCGAAGACGTCGACCATCTCGACCCAGATCGTGTCGTCCCGACCGCTCTCGACGGGTTCCGTGATGAAGAAGCGCGCGAAGGCGGTGACGGGCAGCGGGTCGGAGGATCCGCCGCGGATCGGCCCGCCGTTCGCCGGATCATTGAGCGCAAGGCAATCGAGCACCGCCCCGTAGAGAAGCCGCCGGTCCGGCGAATCCGTCGGTGCGGGTCCGGAATAACAGGCCGGGACGCCCGTCTCGCCGCCCGGCGAACGCGCGCCGACCAGCCCGTTGTCGATCTCGTAGCGATGGACGTCGTAGCGCGACGGCGGCGCGGCGTTGGACCAGGCGACCCCGTTCGGCCCCACGGGCTTCGACAGCGATCCGTGATTGACGCTCCAATAGCCGTCGAAATCCCATCGCCCGTCGCCGATGCGTCCCTGCATCTGGGGCGAGAACCCGCTCGAGGACGCCGCGCAGGTTCCGGCAGCGAAGCACGTGTCCCGCGTCAGGCCCCGCGCGCGGCTCGGATCGGTCGTCGGTTGGCTGTTGCACGGGTCGGCCCTGCCGCCGCCGCCCCGGCCGCCGCCGGGCACGACATGGCCCTTCCGGACATTGAGCGCCGGACGATAGCGTTCGTCGTTCTTGTTCCGGCTCTGATCGGCGTCATACATGTCGAACCGGACATTGACGGCGCTGCGCACGCTGGCGATCGCGCCCGTCCTGAGTTCGACGCCGCTGCGCAGGAAGCAGGCGGAGGGCCGCGCCTGCGCGATCATGTCCCGGATCTCGTTCGCGCCGCGTCCGTCCGCGGGCTGCAGGAAGCCGAAATTGCCGGGGAAATAGCTCGCGCCCGACCCCTGCGCCTTGAGCTGGATGAGCCGCCGCCGGACCGACGGGTCGTTCATCGCCTGCGTGATCGAAATGCCGGAGCCCTCGAACGGATTGCAGATATAGAGCGGCGTGAACTCGCACACCGCCTGATCCTGCCCCGCCACCGCGCTCGCGCCGGTCCGCACCGTGTTCTCCCGCGCCCCGAACAGCGCTGCGGGAAACACCGTCCCGAGCGTCACCGGGGCGACCGTCACCTCCACGAAGCGCGCATCCGCGGGCTCCGTCGTCACATGCGCGGCCGTGATCGGGTCGTCGTCGCTCGCCGGCAGCGTCGCGAGGAAGCGCAGCGCGCTGATGCGCACGGGCCCCGCCTGAAGTCCGGCGATCTGCCGGTTGACGACGAGCCCCGTCGCGGCGGCCGTCGCCCGGTCGATCGAGCCGGGTTTCCGGTCGAGTTCCGCCGCGGCCGCGAGCGCGGCGGCGTCGGCCGCCTTCTGCAGATCCGTCTGCAGTCCCGAAAGCCGCGCGCCGTCGACGGCGAGCAGCGCGCCGCCGACGAAGGTCAGCAGCATCATGGTCGCGAGCGGCAGGACGAAACCGTCCTCGTCGCCGAGGAACCGCCGGAACGCGGCGTCCGCGACGCCGCCCGAAGTCCGGACCGGGAACGGGCTACGCATGACCTTTCCTCCTTCCCGGTCCGGCTTCAGCGGGATGAACCGCGCGACGAACCCGTGGTCGAAGCCCCTTTGGGCTCGATCACCTCGCCGGTGCGGTAGCGTTCGACGGCTCTCTGCAGGCGCGCGCCGTCATGGACGATGCGCACGTCGCGCGCGCCGGGCGGCCAGGGGTCGATCACATGGATCGCCTGATTGCGGGCGACGGCGTCGCCGAGCGACGGCGAGGCGAATTCCCGCCGATCCAGATGTTCGGCGCAGGCCGAGAGCGAGAGGGCGAGGAGGACGGGCGGAACGATCCGGAACGAAACGGTCATGGCGGGGCCTCCCTCAGGGTTTCACGATGCGCGGCGGCGGGGCGGGATGCGCGGGCGCGGGCGCGGGTGCGGTCGCGGGCCGCGGCGCGGGCGTCCGGACCTCCGACTTCGCGGCGGCGGGCGCCGCGTCGATCATGTGGCCGTAGGCCCCGATGCCCCGCGCCTTGTCCGCGAGACGCTCGCGCGTCTTCGGATCGGGGTTCTCGATCTTGCCTTCGAGGAAGAGATCGGGATCGTTCGCGGGCCGCGAGGAGTCGAAGGGCGTCGCGAGCGGCCGGCCGGGCCTCGCGGGCTGCACCAGATGCGGCGTCACGATCACCACCAGTTCCGTCTCGCGCTGCTGGAAGGCGGCGCTGCGGAACAGCGCGCCGAGCACCGGGATCGAGCCGAGCCACGGCAACTGCTCGACCGTGCGCTGGGACTGGGCCTGGATCAGTCCGGCGATGGCGAAGCTCTGCCCGTCGCGCAGTTCCACCGTCGTCTTCGCGCGGCGTTTGACCAGCCCGGGCACCTCGACGCCGCCGACGCGCACGCTCGTCGTCGGATCGAGTTCGCTCACCTCGGGCTCGATCCGCAGATTGATGAGCCCGTTGCGCAGCACCGTCGGCGTGAAGGCGAGGCCCACGCCGTATTCCTTGAAGGCGATGGTGACGTTCGGAAATCCGTTCGCCGTCGTCGAATTCACCGGCACCGGGAATTCGCCGCCCGCGAGGAAATTCGCCGTATCGCCCGACATGGCGATCAGGTTCGGCTCGCCGAGCCGGCGCACGAGACCCTTGTTCTCGAGCGCGTTGATGAAGGCGTCGATCTGGTTGCCCTTGTCGGCGAGCGTCGTGAAGATCTGCGCGAATTGCGCATTCCCCGTCACGGCCGAGGACAGCACCGCCAACGGCCCCGCGGTGCCGCCGCCCGCGGCGTCCGCGCCGCTGTTGACGATCGAGGGCGCACCGATCGGGCCGCTGCGGATGTTGCGGCGCTCGCCCGCATATTCGAGCCTGACGCCGAATTCGCGCCCCGCATCGCGCTGCACCTCGACGAAGCGCACCTTCAGCATGACCTGCTGGGGCGAGGTGATCCGCGTCGTGTTGACGACGCCCGGGCCGACGAGGCCCGACGCGACGTCGAAGGCCCGGTCGACCGTCTGCGCGTCTCCCGCGAGGCCGCTCAGCACCACCTTGTCGTCGAAGCCGCGCACCCGGATGTCGCGGTTGCCCGTGCTCTCATGGATGCGCGCCTCGAGCATCGCCACGTCGATGCCGACCTCGACGTCGATCACCGCGAGCAGCTTCCGCTCGCGGTCGAACACCGAAATGTTGGTGGTGCCGACCTTCTTGCCGAGCACATAGAGCGTCTGATCGCTGATCGGGATCACGTCGGCGATCTCGGAGGAGCCGACCATCACGTCCTGGAAGGCGAAATCGAGCCGCGTGGTCCGGGACTTGTTCACCGTCACCCGCATGCGCTGGAGCACCGCGTCGCTCGCCGGACGCATGCGCGGGTCGTTCGGTTCGTCCGCCCGGAGCGGAGCGGGGTGAACCATCATCCCGGCGCACAGCAGCGCCGCGAGACCGAGCTTGAACTGTGCCGTTTGCACGCGGATCGACGGAAGAGCGGGACTGCGGACCATGACGAAGACCTTTACGAATGATCGAAGGCGAAGTCGGTGAAGCTCAGAAATCGCGGGGCGTACGCACCGGAACGGACAAGGAGGCCTGCGGCTCGACGGCGCCGCGCGACGACGGCCGCTCGACGGGAAGCGGGATCACCTTGGCCCCGCCCTCCTCCGCCTTCCCGGCTTCGGGGCGCACCACATATTGCTCGGACCGGCCCGTCCCGCGGACCACGTTCACCACCGCGTCGCGGCGGAAGGGGATGACGTTCGACGCCGCGGGCGGGGCTTCGGTCTTCGTCTCCTCCACGGGAGCCGCCGCCCCGGTCGGGCCGACCGTCTCGCCGAGGCCGAGATCGGCCGTCGTCACACGGCGCACGTTCTCCGCATCGGTCTCGCCGGGTTGGCGCAGCACCAGCGAGAGCCGGCCGACGCCTTGCGCGAGGATGATCTTCTGCGCCTGCTGCACGCCGAGTTCGAGCGTCACCGCGCGGGCGACGGTCGGCTTCTCCTGCCGCTCGCCCGACACCTGGTCGACCGCGAGCACCCGCACGTTCTGCAGCAGCAGATCCGCATAGGCGACCTGACCGCCCTGCCCGTTCTCGCCGCGGGTCACGACCACGTCGACGCGGTCGCCGGGCATCACGAAACCGGCCACGCCGCGCACCTCGTCCACCCGCACGGTGACGGCGCGCATGCCCTCTTCGATCAGCGTCGACAGGGAGGCCCGCTGGTTGGGGCCCGTCACCCGCGTCGCGAGGATCGGTTCATTCTTCTGGATCGGTCCCAGCGCCACGCGCCGCCCCGCTTCGAGCAGTTCCGCCCGCGTCGCGAAAGCGCCTTCGGGAACGGCGTTCCCCGGCCAGGCGATCTCGACGAGATTGTCCGCGCTCAAGGTCGCGCCGAAGGGCAGCGACTGCGCGGCGACGACGATCGTATTGCCCGCGGCCGGAGCCGCGCTGCGGTTCTGGATCAGTCCCCGGGTCAGCACCACCGCGAGGAAACCGAGCGTCAAGGCCACGCCCAAGGCCGCCACCGTCGTCATGCGCATTCTCGCCCCCCTCGAAAGACGTCCGGCCCGCGGGCCGGAAACCGGCGCCCGTCCCGCACGGGCGCCGGAATCCGGAACCGCATCCGCAAGGGACGCGGCTCCAAGTCGAATGACGGCCTCAGAGGCCGAGCGCGCCCGTCAGGGCTTCCCACTGCGTGCCGACCCACGGGCCGACCAGCAGGATCGAGGCGACCGCCGCGACGGTGATGATGCCGATGAGCAGCGAATACTCGACGAGGGCCGCGCCCTCTTCGTCCTTCACGAGACGTTCGACCAAGAATTTACGCATTACACTTCCCTTCTTTGATTGAAACTCAAACACGACGACTGAAGAACGGCAGCGGAATGCAAGGCCTTCCGTAACGTTCGCTCTGTACGAACGTAAGGGAAGCTTGAGCTGCGGGTTGAGTCAATAGTCCGAATCACCGAAGAGTGGTTCTTTTGCGCGCCGCGGAACCGGACGCCGTGGCATTGCGACCGAAGGTTGCGTGGTTTTCGTCGATTTTTCAGAGCACTGGCACGCCGTCCGCCGGATCGGCGCAGGATCGGTCGATCTTCGAAATGCTTACTCTACGTTAACCCTCGCAAAATCGCTCCGCGCCGTGGAACGGCGCGGTCCGGCGATTGCCTTCTCCCGCTCTTCCATAAAAAATGGCGGCCCCCGACGGCCGGTGCGTCCGCCGTCGCAAGAAGAACGATCATGGAGGATCGCCTTGGCCCGCATGCCCGTCACCGTGCTCACCGGCTTTCTCGGCAGCGGCAAGACCACGCTGCTCAACAGCCTGATGCGCGACCCGAACCTGTCCGACACGGCCCTGATCATCAACGAATTCGGCGAGATCCCGATCGATCATCTGCTCGTCGAGCAGTCGCTGGAGAACACGGTCGTGCTGCAGAACGGCTGCGTCTGCTGCACCGTCCGCGGCGATCTCGTCGATACGCTGCTCGATCTCGAAGCCAAGCGCGCCCGCGGCGCGATCCCGGATTTTTCGCGGATCGTGATCGAGACCACGGGCCTCGCCGATCCCACGCCCATCATGCAGACGCTGGCGGGCGATCCCGCCGTGTCCTCGCGCTTCCGCCTTCAGGCCGTCGTGTCCACCGTCGACGCGGTCAACGGCTCGACCACGCTCGACCGCTATCCCGAAGCCGTACGGCAGGCGAGTTCGGCCGATCTCCTGCTGATCACGAAGTCGGACCTCGCCGCCCCCGCGGCCGTCGACGCCTTGGAGGAGCGGCTGGCCCGGCTCAATCCCGGCGTCGAGATCCGCCGCGTCGTCCACGGCGATCTCCCCGCCGACGCCGTCTTCGGAGCGGGTGCGGCCGGTCCGGACACCGACCCCGCAAGCCTCGTCCGCTGGCTCGGCGCCGCCAAGCTCGAACGGATCGAGGCGCACGGCCACGCCGGTCACGGACACCACCACCACCACGATCACGATCACGATCACGGGCACGATCACGACCACCACCACGATCACGATCACCATCACGAGAACGACCCGAACCGGCACGACGACCATGTCCGCGCCTTCAGCGTCGTCTTCGACGAGCCCTTCGCCGAAGATGCGGTGGAAACCTGGCTGGCCTCGATCCTGTCCCTGCGCGGCGAGGACATGCTGCGCATCAAGGGCGTGATCAACGTGAAGGGCCGCTCGGGGCCGCTGGTGGTCCAGGCGGTGCAGAACCTCGTTCACCCCCCGGTGCGTCTCGCCGCCTGGCCCGACGGGGACGAACGGACCCGGCTCGTCTTCATCACGCGCGACATCCCCAAGGAGGCGCTGGCCGCGAGCCTCGCGGTGCTGCAGGCGCGCTGAGCCCGCCTCGCCGCCGAAACGAAGAAAGCCCGCCGAAAGGCGGGCTTTTTCCGTCGAACCTCCGTCGCGTCGGTCGCGTCAGACGTCCATCTCGATCACATAGATCCCGCCCGCATGGCGATCGGCCGCGAAGACGAGGCCGCGATCGTCGACATAGACGTCGTTGATCTGGATCGTCCCCGTGCGCGACCCTTCCGGAGCCTCCGGCACATAGGCCGCGACCTCCTGCACCTGCAGCGGGTTGGACGTGTCGAACACCCGCACGCCGGCATTGAAGAACGTCCCGAAGATCAGCGTCTCGGACTTGAAGGAGAGTTCGCTGGGGTGGTTCTCGTGCAGATTATGCGCCCCGAACCGTCCGCCCTTCCGCCCGTAGACGTCGAAGGAGGGCATCGGGAAGGTCCCGATCGGGACGAGTTTGTCCTCGCGCCGCGCATCGACCATCCAGATCAGCTTCGGCCAATCCTTGCCGAGGTCCTGCACGCATTCGTCGGCGACCACCAGAAGATCCCGGCTGAACAGCGGCATGACCGTATGCGTGAAGCCCGGGAACGGCGGATGCGGGTTCCAGGCGGAGATGACCTTCGGGCTCGACTTGTCGGAAATGTCGAGGATGAAGGCCCCCGAGTCGATGAAGCCGACATAGGCGCGGTCGGGCCGCTGCGGATAGACGTTGGTGTTGTGCGCGCGATGCCCGGCATTCATGGGCGCGCGCTCCGGCGGGGGTGCGGAATCCCCTTCCAGAATGCCGTTCGGCCACCAGCGGCCGACTTCCGTCGGCTTGGTCGGGTTGCGCACGTCGAGGATGCGGTAGATCTGGTCGTCGAGCGGATTGCGCGGAACGATGCCCTCGCCGCCGCCCGAGAAGTGGATGTATTCGCCGTCCGCGAACCAGACCTGATGCACGCCGCGCGAATGCGGGCCGGAGCAGTCGAAGAAGGAGATCGACCTCGGGTTCTCCGGCACGGAAATGTCGAACAGTTCCACGCCCGCCGGGCTCACGCCCAGTTCATAGGTCTGGTAGGCCACCGCCATCACGTCGCCCACGATTTCGAGCGAGTTCGAGCGCACCTTGTTGTGCGGCAGGTTCTGCCGGCCGATCACCTTGGTGTTCTTCGGGTCGGTCACGTCGACGGCCGTGAAATTCGTGGGCGGCCCTTCATGGGCGAGCCAGAGGATCCTGCGGCCGTCCTTGGTCCGCTGCATCGCCATGCCTTCGCCGACGCCCCCCTGTCCATCGAGGGTGTTCTGCGAAATGAGCTTCATGCCCTTGGCTTCGACCGGTCCGGCCATTCTTCTTCTCCTTTGCACGTGGAACGGCCGGAGGACCGGCCGCCTTCATCCCGCTCTTCGACGGCGGGCTATTCTTGGAACGCCTTTTCGCGCGCCTTCCTGATCGTCGGCATGAAGGTCACCACCAGCAGTGCGGCCGTCAGCAGCAGGAAGGTGAGGCTGATCGGCCGATTCACGAAGACCGAATAATCGCCCTTGGTGATCAGCAGCGCCCTGCGCAGATTTTCCTCGATCATCGGCCCCAGGATGAAGCCGAGCAGCAGCGGCGCGGGCTCGCAGCGCAGCCGATAGAACAGGAAGCCGAGCAGGCCGAACCCGCCCGCCACCATCACGTCGAACCAGTTCTTGTTGATGCTGTAGACGCCGATGCAGGTGACGGCAAGGATCGCCGGGTAGAGATAGCGGTAGGGCACCGTCAACAGCTTCGCCCACATGCCGACCAGCGGCAGGTTGAGGACGATCAGCATCAGATTGCCGACCCACATGCTGGCGATCAGCCCCCAGAACAGTGCGGGGTTCTTGGTCAGCAGTTCCGGTCCGGGATGGATGCCCTGCATCATCAGCGCGCCGATCATCAGCGCCATCACCGCGCTCGACGGGAAGCCGAGCGTCAGCAGCGGGATGAAGGAGGTCTGCGCCGCCGCATTGTTGGCCGCCTCCGGCGCCGCCACGCCCTCGATCGCGCCGCGACCGAAACGCTCCGGCGTCTTCGAGATCTTCTTTTCCAGCGAATAGGAGGAGAAGGCGGCGAGCACCGGGCCGCCGCCCGGCAGCACGCCGAGCGTGGAGCCCAGCGCCGTGCCGCGCAGCGCGGGCGGCAGCATCGCCTTCAGATCCGCAAGGCTCGGCATCAGCCGGTTGTAGCTGCGGACATAGCCGCGTTCCTCGCTGCTGCGCGAGAGATTGGCCAAGGTCTCGCCGATGCCGAAGATCCCCATGGCGATGATCGCGAATTCGATCCCGTCGCCGAATTCCGGAATGCCGAACGTGTAGCGCGGCATGCTGGAATTCACGTCGATGCCGATGCAGCCGAGCAGCACGCCGAACAGGATCATGCCGATCGCCTTCAGCACCGAGCCGTTGGCGAGCACCACCGCCGTGACGAGGCCGAACAGCATCAGCGCGCAATAGTCTGCCGGCCCGAATTTCAGCGCCACTTCCGCAAGCGGCGGCGCGGCGACGGCGATGATGACGGTCGCCACCGTTCCTGCGAGGAAGGAGGAGATTCCCGCCGTGGCGAGCGCCGCGCCCGCCCGGCCCTGACGCGCCATCTGATAGCCGTCGAGCGCCGTGATGACGGAGGAGGACTCGCCCGGCAGATTGATCAGGATCGCCGTGGTCGAACCGCCGTATTGCGCGCCGTAATAGATGCCCGCCAGCATGATCATGGCGGCCTGCGGCTCGAGCGAGAAGGTCAGCGGCAGCAGCACCGAGATCGTCGCCACGGGGCCGAGCCCCGGCAGAACGCCGATCATGGTGCCGAGCAGCGTACCTACGAAGCAGTAGAGCAGATTGGCCGGGTTCAGGGCCACGTCGAGGCCGAACCCGAGATTGTTCAGCAGCTGGTCCATGTCAGATACCGAACGGCAGGAGGGAGAAGGGCAGGCCGAGGCCGTACCAGAAGATCGCGCCGAGCCCGACGATCAGCACGGCCGACAGGAGGAGAACCTCCTTCAGGTCGAAATCGTCGCCGGCGAGCCGCGCCGCGAAGACCAGCAGAAGCGCGGCCGGGATGAACCCCGCCCGCTCCAGCAGCAGTCCGAAGCCGAAGACCCCGGCGAGGATCGCGACGGCGGGCCTGATGCGGCCCGCCACGAGAGCTTCGCGCTCGCCCCACCATTCCCGGAGGAAGACGAGGATCCCGACGACGATCAGCATGCTGCTGACCAGCTTCGGGAAATAGCCGGCGCCGATCCGCGCCGAGGTGCCGATCGGATAATTCCAACCGTACCACAGCGCGAAGGCGCCGACCGCGACGAAAAGAAGCCCGGAGGCGGTGTTGGCCGTCAAACGCATCTGCATCGCCCCCGGACGATCTTGACCTCAGTCGGGCTGGGCGCCCGTCAGGCGGATGATCTCGCCCCAGCGGGCGGTCTCTTCCTTCATGAAGGTCGCGAATTCTTCCGGCGTCTTGCTGTTCATCGGATAGACGCCGCCGTCTTCGAGGCGCTTGCGGACCGTGGCGTCGGCGAGCGCATGCTGGACGCCGGCATGGAGCTTCTCGACGATCGGGCGCGGGGTCTTGGCGGGGACGCAGAGGCCCTGCCAGGAGCTGCTGCCCTTCTTGTTGAAGCCCTGTTCGGACATGGTCGGCACGTCGGGCAGCTGCGGCGAACGCTCGAAGGTCGTGATCCCGTAGGCCTTCAGACGTCCGGACCGCACATGCTGGATCGCCGAGGAGATCGTCACGAACATCGTCGGCACATGGCCGGCGAGCACGTCGGTCACCGCGGGACCCGCGCCGCCCTTGTAGGGGATATGCGTCATCTGCAGCCCGGCCTCGCGCGCGAAATTCTCCATTTCGAGCCGGTTGAGGCTGCCCGAACCCGGAGACGCGAAATTGATCGCGCCCGGCGGCTGCTTCTTCACATAGTCGATGAATTCCTTGACGTTGTTCGGCGGGAAGCTCGGATGCGCGATGAACAGGCCGGGCGTCGTCACCACCAGCGAGACGGGCTGGAAGTCCCGCTCGGGCTTGACCGTCAGGTCCTTGAACATCGACGGGTTGATCGCGAGCGTCCCGACATTGCCGAG
>CAYNUN010000034.1:0-11122 GCA_964400345.1 uncultured Methylobacteriaceae bacterium | reverse complement strand
CGGTCATGCGGAAGGCTTAACGGCCGGCGCGGAAACGGGCAAGCGTGGAGGGGTGCGGCCGACAAAACGCCGCTCTCGGGGCGTCCGCCCAAGGCGGGTTCCCCTCGCCGTCATGCCCGCGCATGCGGGCATCCACGTCTCGGATCCCGCACGCCAAGAAAGACGTGGATCCCGGCCCTCCGCTTCGCTGCGGCCGGGATGACGCCGAGCAATGGCGGACGGCCGGCGCAATGAGCACCGGAAACGAGAGAGCCTCAGCCCTCCCCGCCCGCATCGCCTTCGGGAGCGTCGCCCGCGATCTCGTCGCCCTCGCCGTCCTCGTCATCGCCGCCCGCATCGGAGATGCGCTCGACCGAGACGACGCGCTCGCCTTCGGCCGTGCGGAAGACGATGACGCCCTGGGTGTTGCGGCCCGCGAGGCGGATGCCCTCGATCGGGCAACGGATCAGCTGGCCGCCGTCCGTGACCAGCATGATCTGGTCGGAAGCCTCGACGGGGAAGGACGCGACGAGCGGCCCGTTGCGGTCGTTGACGATCATCGCGACGATGCCCTTGCCGCCGCGACCCGTCGTCCGGATCTCATAGGCGTTGGTGCGCTTGGCGAAGCCGTTCTCCGACACGGTGAGCACCAGCTGCTCGCGCGCGGACAGCTCGATATAGCGCTCCTGCGACAGCGTCGCCTCGCCCGCGATCTCCTCGACGTCGCCGCCGGTCGTCTCCTCGCCCGCGGCCTCGCCGAGCACGGCGCGGCGCATCTTGAGATAGGCGGCGCGCTCTTCGGCCGCGGCCTCGACATGACGCAGGATCGCCATGGAGATGATGCGGTCGGCATCCGCGAGCGAGATGCCGCGCACGCCCGTCGAATCGCGGCCCTTGAAGACGCGCACTTCCGGCACGGCGAAGCGGATGCACTGGCCGGCCGACGTCGTGAGCAGCACGTCGTCGTCCTCGGTGCAGATCTGCACGTCGACGATGGCGTCGCCCTCGTCGAGCTTCATCGCGATCTTGCCGGCGCGGTTCACGTTGACGAAATCGGAGAGCTTGTTGCGGCGGACATTGCCCGTCGTCGTCGCGAACATCACGTCGAGACGATCCCAATCCGCCTCGTTCTCCGGCAGCGGCATGATGGTCGTGATGCGCTCGCCCTCTTCGAGCGGCAGCATGTTGACCAGCGCCTTGCCGCGGGCCTGCGGAGCGGCGAGCGGCAGACGCCACACCTTCTCCTTGTAGACCTGACCGTGCGACGAGAAGAACAGGACGGGCGCATGGGTCGAGGCGACGAACAGGCGGGCGACGAAATCCTCGTCGCGCGTCTGCATGCCCGAGCGGCCCTTGCCGCCGCGGCGCTGCGCCCGATAGGTCGAGAGCGGGACGCGCTTGATGTAGCCCGCATGGGACACGGTCACGACCATGTCCTCGCGCTGGATCAGATCCTCGTCGTCGACGTCGGCGTCCCAATCCGTGATCTCGGTCTTGCGCGGCGTCGCATAGGAGGCCTTCACCTCGGCGAGCTCGTTCTTGACGATCGCCATGATGCGGGCGCGCGAGCGCAGGATGTCGAGATAGTCGGAGATTTCGGCGGCGAGCTTGTTCAGCTCGTCCGCGATCTCGTCCCGCCCGAGGGCGGTGAGGCGCTGCAGGCGCAGGTCGAGGATCGCGCGGGCCTGCGTCTCGGAGAGGCGATAGGTCCCCTCCTCCGTCACGCGGTGGCGGGGATCGTCGATCAGCGCGATCAGCGACGCGACGTCGCGCGCCGGCCAGTCGCGGCCCATCAGCGCCTCGCGCGCCGAATTCGGATCCGGCGCGGTGCGGATGAGATGGATGATCTCGTCGATGTTCGCGACGGCGATGGCGAGGCCGACGAGCACATGGGCGCGGTCGCGCGCCTTGCCGAGCAGGAATTTGGTGCGGCGGCTGACGACGACCTCGCGGAAGTCGACGAAGGCCCGGACCATGTCCAGGATGTTCATCAGCTCCGGCTTGCCGCCGTTGAGCGCCACGAAATTGCAGCCGAACGTGGTCTGCATCGGCGTGAAGCGCCAGAGCTGGTTCAGCACCACGTCGCCCACGGCGTCGCGCTTCAGCTCGATGACGATGCGCATGCCGTCGCGGTCGGATTCGTCGCGGAGATCGGAAATGCCCTCGATCCGCTTTTCGCGGACGAGATCGGCGATCTTCTCGATGAGCGACGCCTTGTTCACCTGATAGGGGATCTCGGTGACGATGATGGCCTCGCGGTCCTTGCGGACCTCTTCCACCGTCGCCCGCGCCCGCATGATCACGGAGCCGCGACCCGTATTGTAGGCCGCGCGGATGCCGCCGCGGCCCAGAATCGTGCCGCCCGTCGGGAAATCCGGACCGGGCACGATCTCGTTGATGTCGGCGATGGTGATCGCCGGGTCGTCGATATAGGCGGCGCAGGCGTCGATGATCTCGCCGAGATTGTGCGGCGGGATGTTGGTCGCCATGCCGACCGCGATGCCGCCCGCGCCGTTCGCCAGCAGGTTCGGGAAACGGGCCGGAAGAACCGTCGGCTCCCGCTCGGAGCCGTCATAGTTCGGCTGGAAGTCGATCGTGTCCTTGTCGAGATCCTCGAGGATCGACATCGCGGATTTCGCGAGGCGCACCTCGGTGTAACGCATGGCCGCGGCGGGATCGCCGTCGACGGAGCCGAAATTGCCCTGGCCGTCGACCAGCGGCAGGCGCATGGAGAAGTCCTGCGCCATGCGCACCAGCGCGTCATAGATCGATTGGTCGCCGTGCGGGTGATATTTACCGATCACGTCGCCGACCACGCGGGCGGACTTCCTGTAGGGCTTGTCCGGCGTGTAGCCGTTCTCGTTCATCGAGAAGAGGATGCGCCGATGCACGGGCTTCAGGCCGTCGCGCACGTCGGGCAATGCGCGGCTCACGATCACGCTCATCGCGTAATCGAGATAGCTGCGCTTCATCTCGTCGGTGATCGAGACGGGGCGGATGTCCTGCGGAGCCGCCACGGGAGGCGTCTTGTCGTTCGCGGCCAACGGTCTGGTCCGATCGCTTTTTCGGGAGCCTAGGGTTTAGGCGATTCCGATCCCGGAAGCCACCCGAAAACGCCTTCGTCCACCGCGTTTTTCGCACGCTTTTTCAGGACCTTGGCTTGGACCGGGCCGAAGCTCGGTCACCCGAAGGCGGCGACGTCGTCCCCCGCGAGCAGATCGCGCAGATTCGGCGGCACGGGAAAGCCGTAGCCGCCGCCCGGCGACGAACCCGACAAAGCGCCGGACCGGTGATGGGCGCTCGTGTAAAGCTCCGTCCCGATCTTCTGGAGAGCCAGCACCAAGGCCTGCAGCGCGTCGGCCCCGTGAGCGACGCTCCTACGCGGGCCTTCCGGCCACCCGATCTCATAGGCGCAGGACCAAGACCGGTCCGCGGGGCGAGGTGCATCGAGTCGGATGGCGACCGGGAGGACGGCATCGCCGATACGATAACTTAGCTGGTGAGTGAATACTTTCATTTGAGTGCCTCAATAGTTTAATGGTGGAACAGGTTGCCCTCTTAGGCAGGCGGCATATCTTGCCATCGCTTGTTGCCAGCAAGACCTAAGGGACACCATCCGACATTGAAACTCATCACGCTGCAGTTGCCTCTCGCAGGCCTCTTCAAGCGAAGCAGAGACCCAGCGAGAAAAGGCGGCACCTCTGTTTTGCTCGGCATTGCTCGTGCCGCCCGCTACCCATTGCCCTCCATCCGAAGTACCCGCTGGAGCTCTTGGCTGTGCTGGATCATATTTATGCTGCAGAACGAACAATCGAAGAGATCGAAGCTCGTGTTTCGCCCGCTTTAGCGCTGACTTGACCCCTTGAATTTCTCCGGATGTCATCGCAATCTCCATATTCCTATATAATGAATTAAATCCTATTTCTGATATTCTGTCAAACGCCTTGTCTGACCATCTCACATACGTATCGGCAGCATCCGCCGTTTCGGGTTTCGGGACGCTGCCACAAAGCCCGTGCTAATCTCGCTCCACGCCCGCCTCCGGAGGTCCGATGTTCGTCGACTTTCTCGTCTCCGCGCTCGTGACGCTGCTCGTGACGGTCGATCCGCCGGGGCTCGCGCCCGCTTTTCTCGGGCTGACGCACGGCATGACGCAGGCGCAGCGGCGGCAGGTGGCGGTGCGCTCCGTCCTCATCGCGGGCGGGATCCTCGCGGCGTCGGGCCTGTTCGGCGCGCCGCTTCTGAAGGCGCTCGGCATCGGCATTCCGGCCTTCCGGATCGCGGGCGGGATCATGCTCTTCGTCATCGCCTTCGAGATGATCTTCGCCTTCCGGAAGCAGCGGCAGGCGGAAACCGCGGAGACGGCGATCACGCTCGATCACGTGCGCAACGTCGCCGCCTTTCCGCTCGGCATCCCGCTGATGGCGGGGCCGGGCGCGATCACGGCGACGCTGCTGCTGTCGGGCCGGACGGGCGGCGACGCGCTGCTGTTCGGCGCGCTGCTCGGCACGATCGCCGTGGTGATGCTCGCCTGTCTCGCGAGCTTCTTCGCCGCCGAACGCATCTCGAAAGCGCTGGGCGTGACGGGCAATATCGTGCTCACGCGCCTGCTCGGCGTGATCCTCGCCGCGCTCGCCGTGCAGTTCGTGATCGACGGCGTGAAGGCGATCTGATCAGAGCGTTTCGAGCAACCGCTGCATCAGCGCCGCGCCGGGCGCGAGCGAGGAGACGAGGCCGTATTCCTGCAGCGTATGCGCGCCGTCCCCGTCGATGCCGAGGCCGTCGACGGTGGGCGTGCCGATCGCGGCGGTGAAATTGCCGTCGCTGCCGCCGCCCGTCATCGGCACGGCGGAGATCGTGCGGCCGAGATCCCGACCGGCGGCCACCACGCGTTCGTAGAGCGCGAGGCCTTCCGGCGTTTCCGGCCAGGGCGGGCGGTTCATGCCGCCCGTCACGCGGACCGCGACGTCCGGATCGTTGGTGCGCAGCCCGAGGATGCGCGAGGTGAAGCGTTCGCCGTCCTCCGGCGTCGTGACGCGCAGGTCCACGCAGAAGCGCGCGAATTGCGGGATCGTGTTCGCGGCGGTGCCGCCGCGGATCATGCCCACGGTCGTCGTGACGCCTTTCGCGTAATCGGTGAGCGCCTCGATCGTCGTGATCTGAAGCGCCGCCTCGCGGATCGCGCTGCGGCCCTTCGGGTGGGAGGTGCCGGAATGCGCGGGTCGTCCTTCGATCTCGACGTCGAAGCGGCCGACGCCCTTGCGCGCGGTGACGATCCTGCCGCCGTCGCGGCCGGGCTCCGTCACCAGCGCGAAGGCGGCCTTGCGCCCTTCGGCCTCGATCAATCCGCGGGTGATGGGGGAGCCGATCTCCTCGTCGGGCGTCACGAGGAACACGATCGGGCGGGAGGCCGTCCCTGCCGAAGCGACGCGGCGGAAAGCTTCCAGCGCGAGATAGGCCCCGCCCTTCATGTCGTAGACGCCGGGTCCGTAGAGCCGGTCGCCCTCGCGGCGGACATGGAGATCCTTCGACGCCGTGCCCAGCGGGTGGACCGTGTCGACATGGCTCATCACGAGGATCGGCTTCGCGCCGTTGTTCGGCCCGGCGCGCAGCACGAGCGTGTCGCCCAAGCCGTCACGGCCGGGGATGCGTTCGATCCCGACCGGGGACGCGGCCAGATGCGCGGCGACAGCATCCTGCATGCGGTTCACCGCGGCGGCCTCATGCGTCGGACTTTCGATCTCCGCCCATGCGGCCACCACCGCCGCCATCGCCTCGCCGTCGTACTGCACGCTCGGATCTCCGTTCGGACACGCTCCCGAACCTAGCCGATCCCCCGGCGATCACGAAGGCTCGGTTGCGGTTTTCCCCGTCCGATGCGTGCTCCGCTCAGCGTTCGATGAAGGCCCTGACGCGATCGGCCAGAAGCGCCGCGTCGAGCGGATGCACGCCGTGGCCGAAGCTTCGCTCGTAGAGGACGATCTCGGCCTCGGCGCCGCCCGCACGGATCGCCGCGGCCGTCGTTTCGGACCATTCCGGCGGGAAGATGAGATCCCCCCGCGCATTGACGATCAATGTCCGCGCCCGAACACGCTTCAGGCCATCCTCGGAGCCTCCGGGAAGAAAGGTCTGCATCGCCTTCAAAGTGTAGAGAAAATGGTTCGCGTCCGTGACCGCGGCGGCGTTCGCGGCCTCGGCGTGCATAGCCTGCTCGACCCGGAAGAGCCGATCGGCCCCGGTCGCCGGATCGCGCCCGGCGACGGCCCATTCACGCCCGAAGCCTTCGAGGTTCGGCCATTGCCCCGTGAGGAGTTGGAAGATCTTCAAGGCCCTGGTGACGCCCTCGTTCGGCTTGGGCCCGGCGTAGTAGTCGCCTCCGTTCCAATGCGGGTCGCTCTTGATCGCGTCGGCCACGACGTCGAGCCAGGCGATGAGCCAAGGATGCGCTTGGCCGGTCCCGATGAGCGTCAACAGACGCGGGACGCGCTCGGGATGGCTCGCCGCCCATTCATAGGCCTGCATCGCCCCCAGCGACGGCCCGATGACGGCGTGCAGCCGCGTGATGCCCAAGCTCTCCAGAACGGCCCTCTGGACCTCGACGAAGTCGCGGATCGTCACAGTCGGAAAGGTCGACCCGTAGGGCCTGCCCGTATCGGGATCGATGGAGGCCGGGCCGGTCGTGACCACATCGGGCGAGAAGGGGCGCGTGTTGACGAGCGTATCGACCGAGATCACGAAGAAACGCTCGGTGTCGATCGCCTTTCCCGGGCCGACATACCAATCGAACCATCCGTTGCCGGAACCGCCGTCACCGTCTCGGCCCGCGAAATGGCTCGACTGCCCTAATGGATGCGTCAGCAGGACGACGTTGGAGCGATCGGCGTTCAACCGGCCGTGACTGCGCCAACCGACCCGGAGATTCTTGATCGTTCGGCCGCCTCGGGTGGTGAATTCGGGGATCTCGAAGACGCGACGCTCGGCGACGAATGCGCCGGGAACGACGGCGTCCGGCGCAAGCGAGCGGTCGAACCGGCCCGTCAGGACACCCACGACTCCCGCGATGAGAATGCCCGCAAGGCCCGCGAAGATGAAAAGCCTGATCCGCATGTTCGACCGCCCGAATTGACGAGGCGCAATCGGACATGGGGGCCGAATGCGCGCAACCGACTTCCGCGGCAGTGACGGCGGAAATGCAGCTTTCGGTTTATGAAACGCTCCCGGACGCGATCCTTGCGCGCGGCGCAAGCTGCGCAGCCGTTGCAAGTCTCCGCGCGTTCCGGCCTAATCAATTCAGAGTTGTACGCCCCCCGGGGGCTTCGCACCGCGCGAAGCTGCACAAGAAACGGAGAAGACGGCATGGCGATCACGGACATCAGCGGCGGCTTCCGGCAGCGGATCACCTTGCTCGAGACGAACATCGATCGGAACGGCGGCTTGATCCACAACGGCCTCGTCTCCCGCGCGGACGTTCAGGCGCTGCTCGATCATGCCAAGGCCAACAATCCGAACTACGAGGCCGCCAGACGCAATTATGAATTTCGGCTGGTGCGTGCGGGCAACGACGTCTTTCTCGATCTGAAGACGCGGAGCTTCATGGGCCGATTGAAGGCGCGTCTGCATATCGGAAACGAGCGGGCGCGAATGAACGCACGGCCGCGGTTGCGGCGCTCAGCGACAGCCTCGGCATGGGGAACGAGACGTTCGCGGCCATGAAGGAACGGACGGGCGCCGCGACGAACCGGATCGCCGCCAAGGCTTATCAGAGCACCGTGACGGATCGGGCCACGGCGCTGGAGGCGAAGGCCTCGGCATCCCTGGTCGATCGCGCCCCGGTCGCCTTCGGACCGGGTGCGACGCTGCGCGAGACCCTCGGCAATGCGCTCGACGCCCTGATGCAAGGCCGCGATCTCGGTCAAGCCGCGCAGCTGCTGCGGGACAATCCCGGCTTCGGCATCCAACTGTTCCATCAGGCGAGCGTGAACCGAACGCGGCCCGAATTCGAGGAGGTCGTCGGCCGGATCGCGGATCTCCACACCGAATACATGAAGTCGCCGGACCTCGCCGCCGCGGACGGCTTCTCGAATTTCGACTGGATCGAGAACCGGCCCGGCCCTCCGAGCAATCTGCGCGAACAGGCGTTGGACGGTTATTTCTTCCCCACCGTCGGGGGGCTCGTCGCGCGCCTCACCCCGTCGGCCGCCGAAAATCTGGTGATGCAGGATCGTTTCCGCCCTCTGCAGGAGGGGTTGCTCGCCTTTTCCGTCGAGAACGGTCAGGTGCGCTCCCTCGGGGACGGCGATTTCGACGCCAGAGCCGTTCATGCGGCGGACCCCATATTCCTCGGAAGAGCACTGGAGATCGCCGACGCCCGCGCCGGGGACGTCGTGGCCGGCATCCTGCTGCGCGATCAAGACCCCGCACTGCTTCAGCGCTTCAAGGACGTGCTGCGCCTCGGAAGGGACCCGATGTCTCTGGAGACGCAATTCGGGCCCGTCCTCGCCGCCGTCGAAGGCGTCGCCCGAACGCGCGACATCATCGCGGCGCTCGGCCGTTGGGGAGCTGAGGCGCGCCTTTCGGTGGCCCATATCGCGGAACTGCGCGAGGACATGACGCAGAGGGGGCTCGGCCGGGCGGACGAAGACTTCGCCAAATATCTCTTCTGCCTGTCGGCGATCTTCACCAAGATCAGCGGCGACAAAGGCTTCGGCGCCAACACCTTCGCCGTCGTGCCGCTGCGCTATTACGGCTTCATGTTGATGAAGGCGTCGGAGGAAACCGCTCCCGTCCTCAGCGGACAGGAAATCTACGGATTCATCGATCGTCGATTCAACGTCCGGGAAGACGGCTTCCAGGACGAATTCACGGCCGACAGATGCGCCGACATGCTCGGCAACAAACTGATCCAGACCGCCGTGACGATCGATCGGACGATGTTCGAGAAAGTGGCGTCGCAGCCTTTCGTGGACGTGTCACGAAATGTGGCAGGGTTCCGGCCCCCGCTCGAATTCCCGGTGGCGCGGGCGGGAGCGGGAGCGGAGAACGACGGCGGACTCGTCCGCGTGCTCGAAGCACAGAACCGCGACGACGGGATCGCGATGCTGCGCAGGCTCACGGAAGTCGATTCCGACGACAGCTCAATCCGGGACATCGACGACATCATGAACGACGACTCCGACGCCGGCGAAGACGAGGGCGCCGAGCAAGTCGAGTTCCGTGAATTCATCATGAGACAAATCATGGCCATGGACCGACGGGCCTGATGACCCTCGTCCTGCGGGGCCGCACAGGAGCGGCGGCCCGCTTCGAGCCCCGTCACGCCTCACGGATGCGTGACGGGTTCCCGGACGAGCCTGCGATACAGATGCCAGGTCGTATGCCCGAGCACGGGCAGCGCGATGAACAGGCCGAGGAAGAAGGGCAGCACCGCGATCACGAGAACGCCGACCACCACGGCCGCCCAGACGAGCATCGGCTTGGGATTGGTCGCGACGGCCCGCACGCTGGTGATCATCGCGGTGATGAAGTCCACCTCCCGCTCCAAGAGAAGCGGAAAGCTCACGACCGTGAGCGAGAAGAGGATCAGCGCGAGAACGGCGCCGACGGCATGCCCGACGAGAAGGAAGAGCCAGCCTTCCGGCGTACCGAACAGCGTCGGGAGAAAATCGTGCGGCGAGAGCCCGCGAAGGCCGAAGAACAGGGCGATCAGAAGCCGCACCTGATACATCCACATGATGAAGACGAAGAGCGTGACGAAGGCCATCCAGCCGAGTTCGCGCCGGCTTTGCATGAACACGACGCCGAGCACGGCGGACCATGCGAGCGGCTCGCCCGTTTCGCGGCGGCGAGAGACCTCATAGAGGCCGACGGCCGCGAAGGGGCCGATCAGCACGAAGCCCGCGGCCAGCGGATAGACGGCGTAGAGCATGTCCCGCTGCAGCGCCGCCGCGACGATCAACAGGCCGCCGACGGCGAAGACGCCGCCGAAAAACAGTCCGAACAGGGGCGCGGCCCTGAAATCCCGCGCTCCGGCCGCCAAGGCCTCGCCGATGTCGGAAAACGTGATCGCGGCGATCGCCGGTCCGTGCGGCGGCGGCGACCCCGCCGCTCCCGCGCCCTTCGTCATGCCCCCGTAGCCTTCGCTCATGGCCTCTCCTCCATGACGCGCGCCGCGGGGGACACCGGCGCCGTCTCGCTTCGATCCGCTCAAGGATGCCACGGCCGCTCCCGGAAGCAAGCCGCACTCCCCTTCCCGGCTTGCAATCGAGACGCGGAGTGAATAAAGGAGCGGCTTCCGCGGTTCCGGCCGGGGGCTGAAAGGAAGAGCATGCGTCCGCGCATGCAGGATCCGATGGATCCGGCTTCCCGTGTCTCCGCCTTCGGACACCTCCCGTTCGGGCCTTTCCTCAGAGGCCCGGAGGGCTTCGCGTCGGGGCCGCACCCATAGTAGGAAAGGCTTGAAGAGCATGCCTCTTTACGAGCACGTCTACCTCGCCCGTCAGGACGTGACGGCGCAGCAGGTCGAAACGATGACGGAGACCTTCAAGGGCGTCATCGAAGCCCATGGCGGCACCGTGTCCAAGGTCGAATATTGGGGCGTCAAGACGCTCGCCTATCGCATCAAGAAGAACCGCAAGGCTCACTTCTCGCTGCTCAACATCGACGCTCCGGCGGCCGCGGTCGCCGAGATGGAGCGCCAGATGAGCATCAACGAAGACATTCTTCGTTCGATGACCATCCGCGTCGAAGAGCTCGAAGAAGGCCAGTCGGCCATGCTGCAGAAGCGTGATCGCGAAGACGAACGCGGCGAGCGCGGCTTCGGCGGCGGCGGCGGTCGCGGCTTCGGCGGCGGCGGCGGTGGTCGCGGCTTCGGCGGCGGCGGCGGTCGTCCCGATCGTGGTCCTCGTCCCCCCCGTCCTGAACTCGGCGCCGAAGAGGAGGCCGTCTGATGTCCGCTGCCGCAACGCGTCGTCCGTTCTTCCGTCGTCGCAAGTCCTGCCCGTTCTCCGGCGCCAATGCTCCGAAGATCGACTACAAGGACACGCGCCTTCTCTCGCGCTACATCTCCGAGCGCGGCAAGATCGTGCCGTCACGCCTCACCGCGGTCTCGGCCAAGAAGCAGCGTGAACTCGCTCAGGCGATCAAG
>CAYNUN010000033.1:0-11513 GCA_964400345.1 uncultured Methylobacteriaceae bacterium | reverse complement strand
ATGTCGAGTGCAGCCGCAGCGTTCCTTGCCCCCGTCGGTTATGCGATAGCCGAGATCGGCGAACGGCCTTGGGGGCGTTGGACGGTGCTGGATGCCGGCGAAGGCTATTGCATCAAGAAGATCGAGGTGCTGCCCGGCCATCGGCTGTCGCTGCAGTACCACCACCACCGGCTGGAAGAATGGTCGGTGATCGCGGGCAACGGGCGCGTCTTCGTCGGCGCGGATTGGCGCATGATCGCGCCGGGCGCGCATGTCCAGATCCCGCGGATGGTCCATCACCGGCTCGAGAACGACGGCACGGAGCTGCTCGTCATTCTCGAACTGCAGCGCGGGACCATCTGCGACGAGAGCGACATCGTCCGTCTCGAGGACGATTACGCGCGGTGAGGCAGTGGCGCGGCGCGGAGGCGCCGGGTTCCCCGCGTCAGTTCGTCGTGCCGAACCGATAGGCGACGCCGACCTTGACGAGGTTCATATGCGCGCCGTTCTCGGCCTCGCGACCTTGGACGCTCAGAAAACCGCCCGTCGGGACCACGCCGCCTCGTGCATCCGGAAAGCGGAAGGTCTCGTCGCGGAAGCGGACATGAAGGTATTCCGCCCGAATCGACCAAGCGTCGGCGAATCGCCACTCGACGCCGCCGCCCAAAGCGACGCCCGTGCGGATCGCGCGATCGCTTTCGCTGAACGCGACCTCCACGAGGCTCGTGACGGTGTTGCCGACCAATTGCGTGCGTTTCTGGCGCTCGCTCGCCAAGGCCGCGCCGCCGGTGGCGAAGAACAGCATGTTTCCGACGGGCAGGCCCGCGCTCACACGCGCCGTGCCGAGCCAATCCGCAGTGTAGTCGAGGATGGCCACGGGCTGCCCGACCCAGGTATTCGCGGAGTTCACCCGGACGACGTCCCTGCTGCGATGTCCGAGGCGGGAGAGATCGGTTTCGAGGCCGAGGACCAAGCCGGATTCGAAACGAGCCCTCGTTCCCAAGAAGACCCCTGCGCCGAAGGAACGGTCGTCGAACGACGTCGCTTCCTCGGAGGCGTTCGTGCCGACGCTTCCGTCGCCTCTCAGGGTCGTGCCCTTGGTCGCGTATCGCGACGCCGAACCGGCGAGGCCTGCATAATGACCCGACCACGCGTCGCGGTCTTTCGGGGCGGCGCGCTCGCCGGCCGAGACGGTCGAAGCGCCCGCCGCCGACAGGGCGAGCATGGCGACGGCGACAAGAAATCTCGAACTCGCCTGCGATGCCGCCGAGCGGGTCGAGGTCGTCTCACGATGAATGGGGGCCGCCGTCATCTCGATTTTCCGCATGGCTTCGCACCGGGCATTGCTGTCGCGACGCAACCTAAAGTGGTTTGCGCTCCGTGCAAGTCCGGTCGCATGCATCTCGGGCCCGGTCCGGCGTGCTCCACGGCGATTTTCGAACCGCCGCGTCGTCAGGCGGCCAGCACCCCCGCGGCGACGACGGTCGCGCCCAGGAAAAGGCTGACGCGGTCCGACAGCGCGAAGATCACCGGATCCTCGTCGAGCCTTCCGCGGTGGGCGAGGAGCCAGATCCTCATCAGCCAGAGCGTCAGGACGACGGGAACGACGAAGAGCTTGTCCGGCGAGGCATAGCCCGCCGATCCGCCCTGTTCCGTGATGAAGAGCAGCATCACCACGATCGAGGCGCAGGCGCTCGCGATGCCGAAACCGAGCGTGACGGGCCAGTCGTCGACGACATAGCCGCGTCCCGCGACCGTCCGTCCCGCCGCCTTGGCCGCGATCAGTTCGACATGCCGTTTCGCCAAGGCGAGCGACAGGAAGAAAAGGCAGGAGAAGGAATTCAGCCAAGGCGACAGCGGCAAGGGATGGATCACGGTCCCCATCACGATGCGCAGCGTGAACAGGATCGCGACGATCGCGACGTCGAGGAGCGGGATCGTCTTGAACGTGAAGCTGTAGAGCAGGGTCAATGCCAGATAGATCGCCATCACCGCGAAAAAGGCGGGTTCGAGCATGAAGCCTGCGGTCAGCCCTCCGACGATCAGGCCGCACGCGGCCGCCAAGGCGGGAAAAACCGGGATCAGGCCCGCGGCGAGGGGGCGGCGGCGCTTGCTCGGATGCCGACGGTCGGCCTCCAGATCCGCCAGATCGTTCAGGATGTAGGTTCCCGAGACCATGAGGCCGAAGACGACGAAGGCGGCGAGCGTGCGCAGGACCGCTTCCGGATCGCCCAGAAGATGTCCGGTGAACAGCGGCACCCCGATCAGCGCGTTCTTCGTCCATTGATGCAGGCGGCACTGCCGCATCCATGCATGCGCGACGGAGGAAGTTTCGTCGGCGAGAACGAGCGTGGGAATGCCGAGCCCGTCCAGCGCGCCCGCATGGCGGCCGCCTCGGCCGACGAGGATCGCCGCCGTCGCGCCGCGCCAGACGGGAATGTCGGCGGCGGCGTCTCCGGCATAGATGAAGCCCGCGGGAAACATCTCCCGGAGGCGAGCGAGCTTGTTCGGCCCCTTGAGATTGTGCCCTTCCTCGCTGCCCGCCGCACCGTCGAAGCAGCCGAGATGCAGCCGCACCGCTTCGGCAACGGATCGGTCGGCGGCGGTGACCAGATGAACCGCCCGGCCTCGGGAGCGCGCGGTCCGGATCAGGGCGAGCACGGATTCGCGGTAGATCAGCGCGGCCGCGTCGATGGGGGCCGCTTCGGCGGCCGCGCGCTTCAGCGCGGCCCGTCCCTGAGCCGCCGCCGAAGCGACGCGGACGAATCTTTCGGGCGCCTTGAACAGCACCTTCACGAGGTTCTCGTGCAGCGTGTCGCCGACGACGAGGGTGCCGTCGAGATCGACGACCAGCGGGACCGACGATTCGATGCCGTCGAGAAAGACGGACGGGCCGGAGGCCGCCGGATCGGCGGCGGCCTGCGGTTCCGACGCCCTGTATGCGGGCGCCTGCACGGCCGTCGTCGCTCCTTCTCCGGAAGAGCGGATGCGCAACGGACCCGGCATGTTCAGATGTCCCCGCCGTTGGCGAGACACCATTCCACCGAGCGCCGCATCCCTTCGCGAAGCCCTACGCGGGGCGCGTAGCCCAGCACGCGCCGTGCCTTGCCGATATCGCAGGCGATCGTCTTGTTCATTTCGGACAGGACGTGGATCTGCTGATTGTAGATGCCCAAGGCCTGCAGCATGGAGTCCGCAAGGGTCGCGACATCGCCGATCAAGCCGGGCACGCGCACGGTCTTGTCCTTCACGGGCATGCCGAAATCGTCGCGCAGGACGGTGCGGACCGTGTCGATGATGTCGTTCATCGCATAGGGCGTTTCGTCGGCGATCCAGAAGATCTCGCCCGCCGCGGCCGGATGGGCGGCCGCGAGAAGGATGCCCTGCACGAGGTCGTCCACATAGCCCATGGAACGGCGGTTGAGCCCCGAGCCGACGATCGGGAAGCCGCCGTTCTTGACCATCCGGAAGAAGCGGGTCTGCCGCAGCGGCTGGTTCGGACCGTAGAACCACGGGGCGCGGAGGATCACGATTTCGAGCGGGTCGCGGTTCGCGATCCTCGCGCGGAGGCCGACCTCCATCCGATGCTTCGAGCGCCCGTAGCCCATATAGGGCGCATAGGGGCTGGATTCGTCGAAGCGATGTTCGGGATGCGGATTGCAGCCGATCGGCGAATTCGAGGACATGACCACGGCGCGGGCGAGACCCGCGGCGCTCGCCTCCTCGATCAGGGCGAGGGCTGCGGTCGCGTTCACCTCGTCGAATTCCGAGACCTTCCGCGGATGGATCACGCCCGCGAGATGGACGAGGAGTCCGCCCGTCGCCTCGCGGAGAAAGACGGCGCGGGCCTCGGCGTCGCGCAGATCGCCGGTCACCACTTCGACGTCGACGTCGAGCAGCGCGCGGGCGTCGGTTCCCGCCGGGACGAGCGCGCGGATCCGCGCCGCGGTGGAGGCCGCCGGTCCGTCGGGAAGGCCGCGGGCGAGGGCGGCGACGAGACGGCTCCCGAGCCAGCCCGCCGCGCCCGTGACGAGAATGATCGGGTTCTTCAAAGGAACGGGGTTCAAAACGGTGTCTCCTTGAAACTGCATCGTCATGCGGCCTCGCGAAAGGCGAGGGCGGCCCGGGAGGGCGCGGACGCGGCCAAGGCCGCTTCCGCGGTGCGGAAGGCCATGGCCATGACCAACATCTGCGGATTGACGCCGGGCGCTTCGGGGATCTGGCTCGCATCGGCGACGAACAGATTTTCGACCCCGCGGACGCGGCCGAAACTGTCCAACGCCGTCGCGTCCGCCCGTTCGCCGGGAGGGCAGGACGAAAAGAGGTGGATGGTCATCAGATTCGCGGCGGCGGGGAGGTCCTGATCCGCTTCGCGCAGCAATTCGCCCGGATCGCGCCAGCCGGGATGGCCCGTGATGCTCGGCAGCACCTGCGTCGCGCCCGCCGCGAACATCGCTTCGCCCAGTCGCGTCAGCGCGATGCGCAGATTCCGGCGGTCCTCCGGTTCGAGCGCATAGGTGACCAACGGTTCGCGGGCGAAGGGAAGCGTTCTGATCGAGCCTTTTCCCTTCGGCCGGATCATCCCGTAATAGGACCCGAAATTCCGCCAATCGGGCATCAGGCGCTTCCGGCGGGACCAGTCCTCGGCCAGCGAGAGACTGAACAGAGCGGGCGTGAAGAACGATCCGCCGATCCGCATGTCGGGCATGAATTCCGTGACGGCGACGAGCGGAAGGCGGCTCAGATGCGCATCGACCGGTTCGGCGAAGCGCGCCGCCGCCTTGATCGTCGGATGCATCCGCAGTGTCCGGCCGATGTTGCGCTTCAGACCGGACCGGAGCAGCAGCGCCGGCGTATGGATCGCGCCCGCGCAGCAGAAGACGAGCCCGGCGCGCACCCGCACCGGAAGCGTCTCCCCCAGAGGCCCCGCCGCGCGGCCGCGGATTTCGACGATCCGGCCGCCTTTCGCGACGAGGCGGTCGATCCGCGTGTGGGCCAGAAGTCTCGCGCCGCGCGCGATCGCCTGCGGCAGAAGCGTAACCGCCATCGACTGCTTGGCCGCATTCGGGCAGACCAGAGCGCAGCGGTTCTCCCCCCTGCAGTCGCGTTGGCCGCGCTTCAGTTCGGTGGTGCGCCAGCCCAAGGCCTCGGCGCCGCGCTGCAGGATGTCCGAGGGAGCGCCCAGCGGCCCTTTCGTGGCGGAGGCGTTCACGGTCGCTTCCGCGCGGTCGAGATAGGCGTCGATCGCGGCGACGCCGAAATCGGCGATCGCGTAACGTTGCGCCCATTCGGCGAGCAATTCCGGGGCGACGCGTTGCGCGATCGCGCTGTTGATTTCGGTTCCTCCGCCGACGCAGCGCCCTTCGGCATAAGCGATGGGCGGACGCCCCAATGCGCCGGTGAGCCCGCCGCAGCGCCAGCTTTGCGGGAAGGCCTCGCTCGCGCGTGGGGAGGCGGCCGAGGCGGGGACGTGCCCGCCCTCCTCGATCACGACGACGGACAGACCCGCGCGGGTCAGCACGTCGGCGACGCTCGCGCCGCCCGCACCCGAGCCGATCACGACCGCGTCGGCCTCGAGATCGAGGGGCTGTCCGGGGCGAAAGCTTCCCTTCACTGGCGGACCTCCCCGATGCGCGGGGCCGTTCCCATGGCGGCGGCGATCACGGGGTGCTCGAACCAGGCGAGCAGCGTCAACGAGCGAAAGAGCCGGATCACCGACGAGGCGGGACCGGGAAGGGACTGGAACAGGCCGAACACCGCCTCCGCGCGCGCCGCGCGTTCGCGCTCGTCCGCAACGCCCGAGAGCCGCAACCGGAGGGCCGCGCCGATCACGAGAGACAGGCCCAGAACGCCGAGACGCACATGAAGGGGAGAGCCGCGGACGGCGCGCTCGACCCAAGCGACCGTGTCGGCGAAGGCGAGCGCCCGCGCATCCTTCGGCACTTCCGGCCAGTCGGGCAGCAATGTCCCGACGATCAGGGCTGCGAACATCATCGATCCATCCGTTGCGGACGCAATGCGTCGGCGGGTCCTTTTCAGGCCCGCGCCGAAATGAAGATTCCCAAGAAGATCAGGCCGATGCCCACGGTCTTCTGCAGGGTGATCGGTTCGTTGAAGAAATGGTTCGACGCCAGAAGGAGCATGGCGAAGCCCGCCCCGGCGAGGATCGGATAGGCCACCGAGACGTCCATCGCGTCGAGCGCCTTGGCGAAGAGCACGACATTGACGGCGTAGAAGAACATCCCGCCGAGAAAGGCCGGCGAGGCGAGGCCCTGGATCAACCCCGCATCCGGGGGGAGCGAGGTGCGGCTCCATTTGAGCAGGAGATTGCCGATGCAGGAGTTGAACCCTGCGGCGAGCACGAGCAGGAGCGACATCGTCTTCATGCCGGAGCCCAGCGGAGCAGATGCGGCACCGCGGCGAGGACCCGCTGCTTCACGGGCGATTTGTGATGCGAGCGCCCTTCCGCGCCGAGTTGCGTCTTGCCGGCGCGGTAGCGGTCGAAACTCTCGACGATCATGCCGTTGTTGCCGTGCGCGGGCGTGAAACCCAATTCGCGCTCCGCCTTCGACACGTCGAACCACATCGACCGGCCGTACATGAGCGAGTGATACGGCCCGAGCGGCGACAGGCGCAGCGCGCAGAGGAGGTCGGCGGCGGCCGCCGCCGCGCGCAGGGGAACGGACTTGATCCGGCTGCGGGACCCGGCGTGATCGATCACCGCCTGCAGCAGCTCCCGCATGGAGCCGAAATCCTTGGCGCCGATATTGTAGATTTCCGGGCCGGGGCGCCGCGCCGCGGCGATGCAGGCGTCCGCGAGGTCGTCCGCATGGACGAATTGATAGCGGTTGTGCCCGCCGTCGAAGACGGGAACGTCGAGGCCGCGATCGATCCAGTCGAACAGGATCTGGACGACGCCCAGCCGACCATGCCCGAGGATCGTGCGGGGTCGGACGATCGATACGTCGAGGCCGCGGGTCCCGATCTCGCGGCAGATCTCTTCGCCCGCGAGTTTCGCCCGGCCGTAATCCTCGGCGGGCGAAGGAGGCGTGTCCTCCGTGACGGGCAGCTCCCGAGGAACGCCGAAGATCGCGCTGGACGAGACGTAGACGAATTTCCGGACGCCCGCCTTCCGGGCCTCCTCGGCGGCGACCCGCGTGCCGTCCCGGTTCACCGACCAGAAAAGATGCTTGTCCTTGGCGAGCGGAACCTGAGCGACCGCATGGATGACGAAGTCGACGTCTCGGCAGGCGAGGGCGACCGCGTCGGGGCTGCGTACGTCGCCACGGACGAATTCCAGATTCGGGTGTTCGAAGTCGGGGGGCGAAAGATCGAAGATGCGGACGCGATCGCCGCGTGCCAGCAGATTTATTGAAATAACCTCTCCTAAATAACCCGAGCCGCCCGTGACAAGCGACCGAACGGCCATGAAAAACGACTCCTCCGAAACCGAGCCCGTCGCAAAGAAAAACTCCATGCCGCGGGGCGAAATGAAAAAAAGCGAACACGGGAGCATGCTCCCGACATATCAACTAACCACAAAAAGTGTACTTTCGCTTTATGAGCCCGGCAATCCCTTCCGGCCGAAAGGATCCCGCGGAGCGCCTTGCAAGAAGATCGGTTGCCCTACCGGGAGACGGATTTTCCGCGGCGCGGGATCACGCTAGGCTCCGGCCATGACCATCAGGATCGTCCCCCTCCTTCTGTGCGGCGGCGGCGGAACGCGGCTCTGGCCGCTGTCCACCGACGAGAACCCGAAACAGTTCCTCCGGCTCTTCGGCGAACGCTCGCTGTTTCAGGAGACGCTGCTGCGCGCGCGGGCCGCGGGCGCGGTCGACGCCGTCGTGATCGGCGCGGAACGGCACGACGGGGTGATTCGGGAGGAGGTCGCGGCGCTCGGCGCGGATGCGCCGCGCTGCACGGTGCTGCTCGAGCCGGACCGCCGCGACTCGGCGGCGGCGATCGCGGCCGGGACGGCCCTGATCGCGCGCCGCTTCGGGCCGGAGGCGATCGTCCTCGTTCTGCCCTGCGACCACCGCATCCCGAACCATGCGGATTTCGCCGTCGCCGTCGACCGGGCCGCGCGGACGGCCGCCGAAGGGCATCTCGTGACCTTCGGCATCACGCCGCTGCATCCGGCGACGGGGTACGGCTACATCATGCGCGGCGAGGAGCCCGCCGGGCCCGCGGGCGCGCATCGCGCCGCCGCCTTCGTGGAGAAGCCCGACCATGCGACCGCGCTCGGCTATCTGAATTCGGGCAAGCATTTCTGGAACTCGGGCATGTTCGTGTTCCGTGCGGACGTGTTCGCGGCCGAAGCGGGGCGGCTGATGCCCGCCGTGTTCGAAGCCGCGGCGCGGGCCGTCGATGCGGCCGAACCCGCCGATGCCGGGACGCTGCGGCTCGACGGCGACGCGTTCCGCGCCGCGCCGCGCATCTCGATCGATTATGCGCTGTTCGAGACGTCGGACCGCGTGGCGCTCCTGCCGGTCTCCTTCGCATGGTCGGACGTCGGCGCTTGGGACGCGGTCTACGACGCGTCCGAAGAGCGGGCCGACGGCAATGTGCTCGTGGGGAACGTCGTCGTCCGCGACGTGCGCAATTCGCTGCTGCGGGGCGAGGGGATCGCGGTCCGCGCGCTCGGGCTCGACGGCGTCGTCGTGGTCGCCACGCCCGAGGGCGTGCTCGTCGTCGACAAGGCGCGGGCGGGCGAGATCAAGGCGCTGCTCGGGTGAGGGGCGCCGGGGCCGGGTCGAGAACGGTCCGTTCGGCGTTCCTCGCCGTCGCCGCGCTGCTCGCGGGGGTATCCGCGACGGCCGCGCAGCAGGAGGTCGCCTTTCGCGGACGGGACGGGGCCGCATTGTCGGCGAAGCTCTTCCTGCCCGAAGGCGTCGGACGCGGTCCGGCGGTCGTCATGATGCACGGCTGCGCCGGACTCCATGACGAGAAGGGGCGGATGCGCGCCCGGGACCGCGAGTGGGCGGAGCGCTTCCGCGACGCGGGGTTCGTCGTGATCGCGCCCGACTCCTTCACCGGGCGCGGGACGAAGATCGTCTGCCGGACGCGGGACCATGCGGTCACGCCGCGGCTGCGCGCGGGCGACGCGGCGGCGGCCGCGGAAGTCCTTGCCGCGCGCAAGGACGTCGATCCGCGACGGATCGCCCTTGTCGGCTGGTCGCACGGCGGTTCGACGGTGCTGCATGCGGTCCATCACTCCAAGCCGGAAGGCTTCGACTACCGGGTCGTGATCGCCTTCTATCCGGGCTGTCGGGGATTTCGGGACGGAGCGTGGTCGTCCCGGCGGCCGCTCACGATCCTGCACGGGACGGCGGACGACTGGACGCCGATCGAACCCTGCCGCGCGCTGGTCGAGGGGCGCGAAAACGTCCGCATGATCGAGTTTCCCGGCGCGCATCACGGTTTCGATACGCCGGATGCGCCGTTGCGGCCCTTGCAGGCGGCCCATTCCAAGGACGGCAGCGGGATCGTGACCTTCGGCACGCATGAGCCGTCCCGCCGACGGGCGATCGACGTCACGATGGGGATCGTCGGCGCGATGAGCCCCCGAACGCGCTGAAGGCGCGGCTTGCGCCGCGCCTTCCGCCGTTCCGCGTGGAGTACATCCGTCCGCCGCGGGTCCGGTCCCTGCGTCGAATGATCAGCTGCGCGGCTTCGCCTGTTCGCCCGGCTTGGCCGTCGCGGCGCCCGTGGGCGACTTGGTGTCGCCCGTCTTGATGTCGCCCGTCTTGGCGGTGACGCCCGCCTTCGCGTCCGGAGCGGTGGTCGCCGGGGCGGCCTTGGGGTCCGTCTTGCCCGCGTCCTTCTGGATCGCCGGGAGCGTCTGGCCGGTCACGACCGGGGTCTGAGCGGAGGCGGCGGGGGCGGCGGTCTGAGCCTGAGCCGCGCCCATGCCGAGGGCGGCGACGAGGGCGGCGACGGAAAGGCTGCGGTTGAAGGACGTCATCTGTCTTCTCTCCTCGAAACGGGGTCCGGCGGACCCTCGGGGTCGCTCGGGCCTCATGCCCTCGTCGACCGTGAGAACAGACTGCAGCTCGGCGGCTGAACCGGGCCTGAGCTTCGCCTTCATCTTCGGTTCATCGCCCCGGCGGCGTTGACGCGGCGCGCATGCGGATGCATTCGGGGGCGTCCCTCATGCAAGGCGTTCCCCCATGACCGATCCCGTCCTCGTCGAAGTTCTGCGCGGCGCCGTGCTGGAATCCGAGCATCGCGGCGCCGCCGTCGTCGTCGACGCGGACGGGCGGACCGTGTTCGAGCGCGGCGACGTCGATCGCCCGATCTTCCCGCGCTCCGCGGTGAAGGCCTTCCAGGCGCTTCCGCTCTTCGAGACGGGCGCGGCCGACCGCTTCGGCCTGACGCCCGCGGAGATCGCGCTGGCCGTGGCCTCGCATTCCGGCGAGCCGGACCATGCCGAGACGGCGCGCGGCATGCTCGCCAAGGCGGGGCTCTCGCCCGACAGGCTCGAATGCGGCGCGCATTGGCCGATGGGCGCGGCCGCCGCGCGGGATCTCGCGGCTTCGGGCGGCAAGCCGACGGCGCTCCACAACAATTGCTCGGGCAAGCATGCGGGCTTTCTCTGCGTCGCCTGCGCGATGGACGAAGATCCGACGGGCTATGTGAAGCCCGACCACCGGGTGCAGCGCGAGGTCGCCGCGGCGCTCGAAAGCATGACCGGGACGAAGCTCGACCCGGCGCTGCGGGGAATCGACGGCTGTTCGATCCCCACTTACGCGATGCCGCTGCGGGCGATCGCGGCGGGCTTCGCCCGGTTCGGCACCGGCCGCGGAATGGGGCCGGAGCGCGCGCGCGCCGCGGCCAGAATCCGCGCCGCCGCGGCGGCGCATCCCTTCATGGTCGCGGGAACCAAGCGCTTCGACACCGACCTGATGCAGCTTCTCGGCGAGCGCGCCTTCGTCAAGACGGGCGCGGAGGGCGTCTATTGCGCCTCGCTTCCGGAGGCGGGGCTCGGGGTCGCGATCAAATGCGACGACGGGGCGGGGCGGGCGGCCGAAGCGGTGATGGCCGCGATGATCCGGCGTTTCCTCACCCTGTCCGAGAGCGAGGCGGAGGCCGTGGATCGGCTCGGCTCCCCGGTGATCGACAATTGGAACGGCATCGAGGTCGGCCGCATCCGGCCCGTCGCCGGGCTTTAGGCGCGGCCGCGCCGAGCGTCCTTGACGAGCAGCAGGGCTGCCGCGACGAGCGCTTCCGTCATTCTCGTCATGGCCCGCGTTTCGATGCCGCGCGACGGCGGCCCCTTGCGGCCGCGCCGATGCGGACGCGGCAGATGGATGAAGACCGTCGGCGGTGCGGGGCGCAGCGTCTGCGTCGCGCCGAGCGAGGCGTAGAGCGTCGCATTGCAGAGATAGGCCCCGGCATCGCGGGACAGGCGCGCGGGCACTCCCGCCGTCGTCAGGATGCGGAGGAGCGGTTCCGCGGGTGCGCGCGAGAGGCGCAGATCCGGCCCGTCCTCTTCGAGGCGACGGCGGACGGGCGCGGCGCCGCTGCGGTCGGGA
>CAYNUN010000032.1:0-11543 GCA_964400345.1 uncultured Methylobacteriaceae bacterium | reverse complement strand
GCCCCGGTCGAGCCGTTCCCTGACGGCTTGAACCGGGACGAGCGCGCCGAGGACGACGCCGCATTCGCGCGCGCCGCGGAACGTCTCCCGCAGGACGCCGGCTCCGATGAGCCCGCCTCCGTCACCGCGCTGCTCGCCGACAAGACGCAGCCTGCGCCGTCGCAGCCCTCCGCCACGCCGATGCGCGCGGAGTCGCGCCCCGACGCGCCCCCGCCCGCCCCGATCCTCGTCGAGCGCGGACCGGACGTCGCGGCCCGCGCGGCGGCAGCGCCCGCTCCGCCGCAGACCGACAAGGCGACCGATGCGGCCTTGGCCGATCTGCGTTCGCGTGCCGTGGAGCGTCAGGTTCTCGCGGCGCTGCGTCAGGGCCGGGACGAGGTCCGCGTGGCGCTGTATCCGCCCCAGCTGGGCCAGGTGGTGATCCGCCTCGCGCTCGACGGGCAGAAGGTCCGCGTGTCGATGCGGGCCGCCAACGGCAATGCCGAAGACGTGCTGCAGGCGGGCGAGGCCCGGTTGCGGGACGCGCTCGGTCTGGAAGGTTTTGAACTGTCCGGCTTCGATGTCGCGGGCCGGACCGAAGATGAGGGGCGCCGCGCGCCTCGGCGTCCCTATGGGGATGCGGTGGTCGCGCGCAATGCCGATGCGGTCGGCGGCTTCTCCATCGACATGATCGCGTGAGGGACGAGCCGTGAGCGCCGAAGCCGCCGAACCCCAAGAGAAGAAGAAGCTCCCCATCGTGAAGATCGCCATCTTCGCGGTCGTCTCGATCGTGCTCGTGGGCGCGGGCGTGGCGGGCGGCATCCTCTTCATGAAGCTGACCAAGCCCGCCGAGGAGAATCCCCTCGCCATCGTCATCGAACGCAAGGCCGACGAGGCCAAGGACGACAAGAAGGACGACAAGGGCAAGGACGCCAAGAAGGACGACAAGGCGCCTCCCGCTCCGGGCGGCAAGGCCGTGCCCCCGAACGACAAGTTCGTCACGACCTATTTCGAGTTCCCGGGCAATTTCACGACCAATCTCAAGGGTTCGCGCCGTTTCATCCAGGTCAGCCTGGGACTGTCGACGCAATATGACAGGACCGTGATCGAGAACGTGCAGAAGCATGAGGTCGCCATCCGCGCGGAAGTTCTCGCCGTTCTCGGCGAACAGTCCGAGCAGGAGGTCATCGGCATGGAAAACCGGAGACGCTTGCAGAACTTGATCAAGGACGCCATCAACAGAGTTCTGATGGAACGAGTCGACTTCGGCGGAATCGCCAACGTCTACATCACCGCCCTCGTCATGCAGTGAATTCATGTCAACGCGTAAGCTCAGCAATGAAGAGGTCTCCGCGCTCATCGACGGGCTGAACGACGGTTCGCTCGACGTCGGCACCGGTGTCGGCGATGTGCGTGAATACAGGCCCTTCGTCTTCGGCGCGGACGACGCGGGACTGCTGGGCGATCTCTACACGCTGCGCCTGATCAACGAGCGCCTCGGCCGGCAGATGCGCAGCGTGCTGCTGCCGATGCTGCGCTTCTCGCCGCGCATTTCGACGCTTCCGCCCGAGACGCGGAAATTCGAAAATTATCTGATGGGCGTCGACAGCTTCCTGAGCCTCAACACCGCCCGGGTGGATGCGCTCAAGGGCACGATCCTGATGACGATCCCGCCGCGGCTCGTCAGCATCCTCGTCAACACCTTCTTCGGCGGCAACGGCGACAGTCCGGTCACCCGGGCTTCGGAATTCACGCCGACCGAAGAACGCGTCATCCAGATCGTCGTCGACGGTTCGCTGCGGGCCTTGGAAGACGCTTGGCGCGACATCTATCCCGTCAATTTCGAATTCATGAACAGCGAGATGAACCCGGCCTTCACCTCCTTCGTCGAGGGGTCGGATCAGGTCGTCGTGTGTTCCTTCGTCGTCCAGCTTCCCTTCTCCAATCCGGCGACGATCGACATTCTCTACCCGCTTCAGGTGCTCAAGCAGGTCGCGCCGCTGCTGCGCAGCAAGATCCAGCGCGTGGGCGACGGTCGCGACGAGGCGTGGGAGCGCAAGCTGCGCGAGGGCCTGCTCGCGGTCGAGCTGAACTTCTCGCCGCGGCTCGCGGAGCCGGTCACCAACATCGGCGAACTCCTGAACATCAAGGCCGGCTCGATCATCGAGATCCCGGCCTTCGAGCAGGTGAAGATCTATGTGGAGGGCCAGCCCCTCTTCAACGCCACCATCGGCGAGCGTGACGGCAAGATGGCCGTCCGCATCGCCGGCTGACATCCGACCGATCGGAAAAAGAGCGGAACATGGCCGACGAGAACGCGACGCCGGACAATCTCAAGATCCTCGAAAACATCGAGGTGAAGCTGACCGTCGAGGTCGGCGGCACCAAGATCTCGATCCGCGATCTGCTCAAGCTGAACGAAGGCTCCGTCGTCGAATTGGAGCGCCTTGCGGGCGAGCATCTCGACATCTTCGTCAACGGCACGCTGCTCGCCAAGGGCGAGGTGGTCCTCGTGGGCGAGCGCCTCGGCATCCGCTTCACCGAGATCGTCTCGGCCGAACAACGTCTCCGCAGCCTGTAAGGACATCGATATGGGCCATTACGCGTCGGACATCGTCGGTCTCGTCCTGTTCTTCGCGGGCTTGGCGGGCTTGGCCTTCGTGCTGCTGCGTTGGCGCGATCGGTTCACCGGCCGCTTCATGCCGGGCGGCATCGCGCTGCGCGCCAGCGCCGATCTCGGCGCGGGGGGTCGTCTCGTCGTGGTCGAGATCGACGGCGTGAAGGTTCTCGTCGGCCTCGGCCGCAACGGCGTGCAGGCCATTCATGCGCTCGGGCCCGCCTCGGCGCCGTTCCGACTGCCGGATGCGCCGCCGGGAGAGAGGACGCCGTGAACGCGTCGCGCCGCCTCGCCGTCTCCGCGCTCGCCGGACTCGCCACGCTCGCCTCCGCGAGCGTCGCGGTCGCGCAGAACGCGCCCTTCGACATTCCCGTCCTCAAGCTCGACGGTCTGCCGGGCGGCGGGCAATCGCTTTCACTGTCGCTTCAGACGCTGATCCTGATGACGGGGCTGACGGTCCTGCCGTCGCTGCTGCTGGTCTGCACGAGCTTCACGCGCATCATCATCACGCTGTCGATCCTGCGTCAGGCGCTGGGCACGCAGCAGACCCCGCCGAACCAGGTTCTGGTGGGCCTCGCGCTGTTCATGACGCTCTTCATCATGACGCCCACCTTCCGCGAGATCAACGAAACCGCGCTCGTTCCCTATTCGCAGGGCAGCATCTCTGTCGAGGATGCGGGCGTCCGCGCCGCCGCATCGCTGAAGAGCTTCATGCTGCGCCAGACGCGGCAGAGCGATCTGCTCGCGATCGCGGAACTGCGCGGCGACGGCGCCTATGAGAGCCCGGAAGCGGTGCCGTTCTCGGTGGCCGTGCCCGCCTTCATCATGAGCGAGCTCCGGACCGCCTTCACCATCGGCTTCCTGCTCTTCCTGCCCTTCCTCGTCATCGACATGGTCGTGTCCAGCGTCCTGATGTCGCTCGGCATGATGATGCTGTCGCCGATGATCGTCTCGCTGCCGTTCAAGCTGCTGCTCTTCGTCGTCGTGAACGGCTGGTCGCTCACCGTCACATCGCTCGTCGACAGCTTCACGCGGATCCCGTAGCGATGTTCTACGAGCAGTTCATCCCCATCGCCCGCGAGACGCTGATGAGCACGCTCATGCTCGTCGGCCCGGCCTTGGGCGCGGCGCTCGTGATCGGCCTCGTCGTCGGCGTGTTCCAGGCGGCCACCTCGATCAACGAGGCGACGCTCGCCTTCGTGCCGAAGCTCTTGGCGGTCTTCGCGGTTCTCGCGCTGTCCGCGCCCTTCATGATGTCGACCATGACGGGCTTCTTCCAGCTGATCTTCGCGGAAATCGGGAAGGTCGCGCGATGATCGTCGTCGAGCACGCGACCCTGATGGAATGGCTGGCGGGCTTTCTGCTCGTCTCCGTCCGCATCTCGGCCATGATGCTCGCCGCGCCGATCTATTCGGCGGCGTCGATCTCGACGCCGGTCCGCGTGCTTCTGACCGTCGCCGTGGCGACCGTGCTCGTCGGCCGGATACCCGTGCCCGTCGTCGATCTCCTCTCCTTCGCGGGCGCTCTGGCGCTGGTGCGCGAGGTGTTGATCGGCGTCGCGATCGGCTTCGTGATGCAGATCGCCTTCGCCGCTGTGGCGGTGGCGGGCGAGCAGATTTCCTACGCGATGGGCCTCGGCTTCGCCGCGATGGTCGATCCGCAGACGGGCACGCAGTCGCCCGTCGTCACGCAGTTCATCTCGATCATGATGGTGCTCGTCTTCCTGTCGCTCGAGGGGCATCACATCCTGCTCGAACAATTGGCCGCGAGCTTCACGATCCTGCCGATCGGCGGGCCGGTGCTCGATCAGAAGATGTTCCGGGCGATCGTCGAAGCGGGCGGGCTCCTGTTCTCCGCGGCCTTTCTGCTCGCGCTGCCGATCGTGCTGGCGATCACGCTCGTCAACATCGTGATCGGGATGCTCACGCGCGTCGCGCCGCAGATGAACATCTTCTCCGTCGGTTTCCCGATCACGATCATCGCGGGCCTCGTCCTGCTGCTCGTCTCCGTCCCCAATCTGTCGGGCGGCATGGCGGGTCTTCTCGACGAAGTCGCCCGCCGCATGCGCGAAGCCGTTCTTGCAGGGAGGGGCTGAGGCGTGGCCGAAGACTCCGACCAGGAAAAAACGGAAGAGCCGACAGAGCGCCGAATCCGACAAGCGCTCGAAGACGGCCGCATCCTCACCTCGAAGGATCTCGCGCTCGGCGCCGTGATGCTCGCCGGGGCGTTCCAATTCATGATCGGCGGGAGCTATTTCTTCGGCGAGGTGGTCGGCGGATTCCGCAGCGGGCTCGACATCGGCGACGTGCTCGCCCGCGACGCGCCCTTGACCGACGTCGTCGCGGAACGCTTCCTTTCGGCGCTGATCGTCGTCTTCGTCTTCTCGATCCCGCTGGTGGCCGCGCTCGTCGCGGCGCAGGCGATCTACGGCGGTTTCCACTTCGTCGTCGGCAATCTGAACTTCAAGGGCAACCGCATCGACCCGATGGCGGGGCTCAAACGCATGTTCGGCCTCAACGCGCTGATCGAGCTGGGCAAATCGCTTCTCAAGGTCGGGCTGGTGGGGGCGGTCGGCGTGCTCTTCCTGATCGAGAAGCTGCCCGAGATCCTCGAGATTTCGTCGCTTCCGCTCGAGGCTGCGCTCGAGGAGATCGGCCGGCTCGCGGTGCTGACCTTCCTCGTGCTCGTCGCCGCCGCCGCCGCGGTCGCCGCCTTCGATGCGCTGATCCAATGGAAGCGCCATCACGATCAGCTGCGCATGACGCGGCAGGAAATGAAGGACGAGTTCAAGGAGACCGAAGGCTCGCCCGAAGTGAAGCAGAAGATCCGCCGCATGCAGCGCGAGGCCGCGGAGCGCGGCTCGGTCTCGAACGTCTCCGAGGCGCAGGTCGTCATCACCAACCCGACGCATTTCGCCGTCGCGCTGAAATACGATTTCAAGCAGGGCGCGGCCCCGGTCATCGTCGCCAAGGGCACCGAAAAGGTCGCCGAACAGATCCGTGAAAAGGCCAAGGAAGCGCGGATTCCGGTGCTGTCCTATCCGCTGCTCGCCCGCGCGCTCTACTACACGAGCGAGATCGGGCAGGAGATCCATACCGAGCTTTATCGCGCGGTCGCGACGGTGCTCGGCTTCGTGCTTCAGGCGGGCGCGGAAGGCGAGCCGCCCAGCGTCGACGTTCCCGAAGAAATGAAGTTCGACGCCAACGGACGCAGAGACGGAGGACGCAATGCCTGAAACTCCTCCGAGCTGCTTCGGCTGTCGTCACTTCCGGATCACGCATGATCCGCGAACTCCCTATGCCTGCCGATCCTTCGGCTTTCGGTCGCGGCGTCTGCCCGCGCTCGAGGTCGTATCGGCGTCCGGCGAAGGCTGCCTCCGCCGCGTCGCCCGGTCCACGCGCCCGACATCCCCAGGAGCTCACGCATGAGCGCGCCGAAACCCGCCTCCCCGCCTGCGGCCCCTCAGGTCGAAGAAACCATCCAGATCGCGCTCGCCGCGGCCGGCACCGCCACCGACGCCGCCCAAGAGGTCCAGCGTCTCAAGAAGCAGGTGAAGACCTTGGTCGACGGTTCCCGCAAGACGAGCCTGATCCTTCTTTACGCGGGCATCCTCGTCACGGTGATCGCGGCCGGCGCGCTCGCCGCCGGGATCATCCTCTACAATCACTCGCTCACGCGCTTCGAGAACCTGTCCAAGGTCAACAAGGACGCGCTGACCGTCTTCGCCGACGAGATCAACGGCCTGACCCAGACCGCCAAACGGATCGAGGAAAGCGCGGCGATGACGGCCCAGAACATGTCCGTGCTGCGCAACCGCACCGACGAGGTGAAGAAGTCGATCGACGCTCTCGCCGTGGTCGAACGGAACCTGATCGCCAAGATCGACGGACTCGAAGCCTCGGGCGCCAAGATTCCGGCGGGCGTGAAGCAGGTGGTCGACGAACTCGTCGCGGCCAACAGGAACGCGATCACCCAGCTCGTCGCCGCCGTGAACGATCCCGCCAAGGCGGCCGCTTTGAACACGATCATCTCGCGGCTCGACGGCCTCGCGCAGATGCAGCGGACGCAGGCGGTGCGCGCCGAACCGGAACGGCCTCGGACGCCGCCGCCCGCCGCCTCGCCCGCCCGCCCGGCTCAGGCCGCGCCGATCATCCGCTATCCGTGAGGGGAGCGCGCCGGTGAACGCGCCCTTGTCGCTCGACGACGCCGTCGAGGTGGAAACCGTCGCACGCGGCTCGAAGGCCGAGCGGATCGGTCTTCTGCCGGGCGACGTGATCCTGCGTTTCGGGCGTCATGCGCCGTCGGAAGTCATCGAAGGGCCGACGCTGATCGGCCTGCTGGGACGGCACGAGAATCTCACGGTGCTGCGCGGCGAGGTGGTCTTCAGGCTGATGGTCGGCGGCGGTCTCGAAGGCGCGGAATTCATCCGCGCGCGGCCGCTCGAGGGTATCGCGCTTCCGTCGGACGAGGGCGATTGGATCTCCTGCCACGGCGCGCTGAGGCGGGGCACGGGGATGCTCGTGCTGCCCGCGGAAACCTCCGCGATCTGGGCTTTGGTTCCGTTCGTCTGCTTCGTCCGTTTCCGTTTGTGGCAGATGGCCGCCGCGACGGTGCTGGTCTACGGGATCGCGGCGGCGATGGGACTCGTCCCCTTCATTCTCGCCTACGGCACGAGCATGGTCACGGTCGCGATGGGCGGGTCGACCTTGCTGCGCGACGCGGCGGCACGCCAAGGCTGGCTGCCCACGGCGAAGCTGTTTCTCGCCGCGGCGGGCGACGCTCCGAAGCTGGAGGTCGCGACGGCCGAACGCTGGAAGATCGAAAAGGAAAAGGCCGCCGCCGCTGCCGCCGCCGCCGCGAAGACGGCCGGCGCGCATTGACGCTGCGCGTCAGCGCAGGCCGTGGAACAGGACGATCGATTCGACGACTTCCGCCGACAGGCCCGTACGCCGCATGATTTCGTCGGAGTCGAGGCCTTCACGCACGAGGCCGATGGCCGTCTCGATCGCCGCGGGATTCTCGCGGCCGTCGGAGAGTTGCAGCTCCACCGCCTTCACGTCGGCGCGCACCTGGCGGAGGTTCTCCTGGATCGCCGCTTCCTGCGAGATGCGGGATCGTGAAATGTCCGTCTCGATCGTCGTCAGACGGTCGGCGATCACTCCGGCTTCGCCGCGCAGCCTGACGAGGCTTTCGGCGATAAGATCGATTCTCTGGACCGTCTTCACCTGAATGCCGATGACGGCGGCGATGCCGGCGACGACGAGGGCGGGGAGGATCACGGCGAGAATGTCCATGTCAGCGCTCGTTCTTCCGCAAACGGTCGATCGTGTAGGTCGCGGCGGGATCGGGGGCGCCGCCGTCCGCGAGTTTCAGGAACAGCAGACTTTCGACCACGCCCAGACGACGCTCCATCTCGGCCGTCGCATCCCGGCCCGCCTCGCGCAGCGTCGCCGGCCCGCATGAGGCGAGCCCTTCGCGCAGACGCAGAGCGGCGCCCTCGATGCGGGAGAGATCATCTCCCGCGAGGGCGCCTTCGAGTTCGGTCAATGCGGCGTCGAGATCGGCCAGCGGGTTCAGATGGCGTCCCCCGTCAGCGTCGGCCGCCCCGGAGGATGTCGGTCTCGATCATCCGGTCGGCCAGCTTCTGATAGTCGACCGGATAGGCGTTGTTCCGGATCGCGTCGCGGATGGCCGCGACTTTGCCGGCGTCGACGGGAGCCTTCGAGCCGCCCGCGTCGCGGGCCGCCGTCAGTTCCACCGTCGCCGCTTCCGCGAGCTGAACGGGTGATTTCGCGTCGTTGACCTTCGGGCCCTTGCGGGCCGCCGTGTCCATCGTCGCGAGTTTGCTGCGAATGCCGTCGATCATGGCGAACCTCTTTCCGGCAAAGAAGACGGTCGTCGCCGCCCGGTCTTTAGCGATCGATTCCATTTTCTTCACCCCTCATCTTACGGCCACGACGCCGCCCGGGCCAAGTCGTCCCGTGACGATCGCCCCGGACCGCACGTTGCGGACCGAAATCAGTGCACCTTCATAGCCGTCCGCTTCCGCGCGGCCGGGCATCACGACTTCGAAGGCGGGTCCGCCGGCGACGATGGTCACCGGTTCGCCCTTCAGAACATGCGGGGCCCGCGCGACGTTGCGCGTGGTGAGCACGGCGCCCGGGGCCACGGCGGAGATCAGCCGCAGGCCCGCGGCCTCGCGGAGGCTCTTGAGAACGGTCGCCCCCGGCGCGGTGTCGGCATAGCGCTCCTCGAGCACGTCCTCGCTCAGGATCGCGCCCGCGGGCAGATTGGCCTTCACGACGACGACGCGGCGTTCGTCCGCGCCGGTGTCGGGCCGCGAGCGGGAGGCGACCGCCACCGGGACGGTCTTGCCCGCATCGCCGTCGACGCGCAGCACATAGTCCCATGCGACGGGGCCGCGGCAGCGCAGGACGAAACTGTTGCCGCGCGTGCTGCGCGGGGTGATTTCGGGACGTTCCGCGCAGGGCGCGAGCCGGACGCGGTCGTCGATCGGGCCGATCGCCTCGTCGGGGACGCTGCCGCGTCCGTTGGATTCGAGCCATCCGCGCATGGCGCGGCGCAGATCCTCGGCCGTCCAATCCTCCGTCGCGCGGGCCGCGCCCGTCGCGACGACGAGGGCGAGAGCGGCGAGAGCGATGCGCGTCATGATCATCGTGGACCCCCGATTCACTGGAGAAGAGTGGCCATGGCGTCGAGCGGCACGGCGGGCGCGGGCTTCAGCGTCCGTCCCCGCGCGGTCGTCGCGGATGTACGCTCGATCTTGATCACCTGCCAGTCGCCGTTTCTGCGGCCGGGAAGATCGAGCAGGAAATAGTCGCCGCTCCTGATGCCGTGCTCGGAGCCGACGGAAAGGGTCACGAGGCCCGCATTCACGTCGAGGATCTTGGCGCGCAACGGGCGGCAGCCGAGCTTGGCGTCGAGATCCGCCGCCGCCGCCTGCCAGACGGAGGCGAGATCGACGCCGGAGGATCCGATGTCGAGAGGCGTTCCGAAGAGACGCGTCCGTTCGTTGAAATCCCGGGAGATCGTGATCGTGTCGATCAGGGAGCCGTCGGAATTGTCGCGGAGCTTGAGCGTGAGCGTCGCGACGATGTCGACGTTTTCGCCGAGGATCATCGCCTGCCGGCGCCTTTCGACGACGAAGCGTCCCGAAATCGAATAGCCCGACGGATTCGGTGCGCCGCCGTGGAGCAGGGTCGCATAATCGGTCCGTGCGGCCTCCGCGCCTCCCGCGAGGGGCAGGTCGCGATTGTCGGTCGCACGGAAACGCGAACCGGCCGCGAGGCCTTGGACGGCGCGGTCCACGCTTTCGCGCGCGGCCCGGACGACATGGCCCGGAAGTCCCGGCGCGACATGGACGGAGATCGGCCTGACGTCGAGATCGACGCGCTTCGTCCCGCAGGCCCCGCCGTCCGTCTCCGCGAGCGCCTCGACGACGACGACGTAACGCGAGCCTTGGCGATATTCCTGCACGATGCGGTGATCGCGCAGGCTGCCTTCGACGAGCATCGAGCTTTCTTCGGTCATCACGCCGCGCGTATCGAGATGGCCCGCGCCGCGGATCTTCGTCTTCACGCGGCCCGCGGCGTTGTAGAGAGCCTCGGCGAGCGCCGCCTTGCGGGCCTGCGCCACGTCGTTTCCGGCGATCGCCGCATAGCCTTCGCCCTGCACGACGCGCAGTCCCGCCGACGCGGGAGACGCCGCGGCCAGGAACGACCCCAGAAGGAGCGATCCGAGAAAGAGCGGTCCGGTGAAGCCGGGGGTGCGCGCGGGCATGGAGAACCTCACTGCCAAAGCGGCCGATGCGAACCGCGCATCGCGTTCACTTCGGAGACGTCGACCTCGAGGATGGTCTCGTAGAGCGTGTTGCGGACGGGCGTGATCGAGACGACGCGGGCATTGGTCACGAGGCCCGCCGTCGATCCGCGCAGATTGTCCGAGAATACCTGGCCTTCGCCGATCGCGGTGTTGGCCTCGATCCGCGCGCCATGGATGCGTTCCGAAAGATCGCGCATGGCCGCGAGGCGCGAGGCTCGGATCGCCATCAGCTGCTTCTGCGCCTCGGTCTTGCCGGGCTGGATCGCGATGACGGCATAGCCGATCCCGCGCAGGGGCGGGCCGTCGGAGGCGAGGCTCGGAGGCCCGCCGGACATGGTCGTGCAGCCGCCCGCAAGGGCGCCCGCCAACAAGACGACGATCAGACGTTTCACGACGCTTCACTCCCGAAAAGTCGGTTCGGCACGGGTTCAGCAAGAGGCGTGCCGGTACGAAAATCCGACGAAAAGCGCCGGCACGGCCTTTGCAAAACCCTCTCGCGACGGCCGGGTCATCCGGTCGAAACCCAAGGAAAGCCGGGGCGAAGCGCCCACAACGACGGTTTTCCGACGCGAAGGAGCGGCAGAGTGTCCGAGGCGGTGTCGATGCTACGACAGGAGGGAGCGGCCGGAGCGGCGCGCGCTCTCGTGCTGCCCGTCGCGGTCGTGGCGATCATCGTGATGATGGTCCTGCCGATCCCGGCCCTTCTTCTCGACATCTTCTTCGTGCTGAACATCGTGGTCGCGCTGGCGGTGCTGCTTGTCGCGATCAACACGTTCCGCCCGCTCGAATTCTCGTCCTTCCCGACGGTCCTGCTCTTCGCCACCATGCTGCGGCTGGCGCTCAACATCGCCTCCACGCGCGTGGTGCTGGTGGAGGGCCACAAGGGTACGGACGCCGCGGGCAAGGTGATCGAAGCCTTCGGCCACTTCGTCATCGGCGGCAATTACGTCGTCGGCCTCATCGTCTTCATCGTGCTGATCATCATCAACATGGTGGTGATCGTGAAGGGCACGGGCCGCGTCTCGGAAGTCAGCGCGCGCTTCACCCTCGACGCGATGCCCGGCAAGCAGATGGCGATCGACGCCGATCTCAACGCGGGTCTCAT
>CAYNUN010000031.1:0-11929 GCA_964400345.1 uncultured Methylobacteriaceae bacterium | reverse complement strand
GTCGAGATCTCGAACCTCGCGGTTCCGCAACGCGGCCGGATCGGGGTTCGCGAAGACGAAACGCGCCGCACGGTAAGCGAAGGTCGCCTTTCCGACCCCTTCCGGGCCGGCGAGGATCCAGGCATGGGGAATTCGACCGGAGCGATAAGCTTCGAGAAACGCGGATTCCGCACCCGCTTGGCCGATCAGTCGCCGCGTTTCGAGAGGATGCGGGAAACCGGCAACCGCGTCGGCGGAGAGCTCGTCCTCGCTCATGCGCGGACCCGATCCGACATCCGCGCGCCCAACTTCGTGTGCACAGCGGCATAAACCGCGTCGGCGACCGTCGCGACATCGCCGCCCGCGTCGATCACGACGAAACGCTCCGGCTCAGCCGCGGCGAGATCGAGAAAGGCGCGCCGCAAGGAGACGTGGAAAGCGAGCGATTCCCGCTCGAAGCCGTCGCCCGCAGCGGCCCCGCGGCGCGCGGCGGCGCGTGCAAGACCGATTTCGGCAGGCAGATCGAGCAGGATGGTGAGTTCGGGACCGCTTTTGCCGACCACGACCGCTTCGAGCACGTCGACCGTCGCGGGCGGAAGCGTGCCGAGCGCTCCCTGATACGCGCGCGTCGAGTCCGAGAAACGATCGCAGACGACCCAGCGGCCCTCGGCCAGCGCGGGGCGGATCAGGGTTTCGAGATGATCGGCCCGCGCCGCATAAAACAGCAGCGCTTCCGCCATGGACCCGAACCGCGCGTGGCCGGGATCGAGCAACAGCCCGCGAATGCGCTCCGCACCGGGCGAGCCGCCGGGTTCTCGGGTCGCGAGCGCAGGAATGCCGCGTGCGGCGAGCCGCTCGACGAGCAGCCGAACCTGAGTGGACTTGCCCGTCCCCTCCCCGCCTTCGAAGGTAATGAAAGTCCCGCGCGCCTGCGGGTGTGCGTCGGTCATGGCGCACATCTCCCTGCATGCTCCGACCGGACGATGCCCGGAGGAGCCGCGCAAATCAACGACGGCGGAATCAGAGACCGACGCGACCGCGCGGCGGCGCCAGAAAGCCCGTCGCCGGCGGATGCGCCGCGTTCGGCGAAAGCGAGGCGGCGCGGAATCCGTCGTTCGGACGCAGAGGCGGCAGCGGAACCCCTGCGGCACCCTGCACGAAGACTGCAGCGGGTGCCGAAGGCGCGACGACGGCAGCGGCCGCGGGGACCGACGCCGCGGGGGCGACCGCGGGAGCCGGCGACATGAAAGCGACAGGAGCGACCGGGGAAGCGGCCACCGGCCGCGCCGACAAGGGAGCGTAGGAGCCGACCGAGAAGGGGCGGTCCGGCGGCATGGGCATGCCCGGCATGGGAGTGCCGGACAGGAGCGAGGCCGCTTCAGCCGACGCGTCCTCCCGCTCCGACTGTGCCGGGCGACCGGGTACGGTCGGCAGCGGCGCCACGGGCGACGTGCTGGCGATCATGACGGGTGCGACGCCGCCGAGCTGAGCAGGGGTGCCGTCGGTCCGGAGCGTGGCGAGGAGCGCGGCGTCGTCGCTCCCCTCCAGCGAGGCGCGGCCGAGATAATCGACGCGGACACGGGCGACGCCGAGATGGCGGAAATTCAGCGCATGGGCCACGCGCTCCGAAACGTCGACGAGCCGACCCGCATGGAACGGCCCGCGGTCATTGACGCGGGCGATCATGGAGCGACCGTTCAGCGTGTTGGTGAGCCGCACATAGCTCGGCAGCGGCATGGTCGGGTGGGCGACCGAAATCGAGCTGCGGTCGAACACCTCGCCGTTGGCCGTGCGGCGGCCGTGGAACGACGCTCCGTACCAGGACGCCATGCCGACCGCCGAATAGCCGGGCTCTTCCCGCGGGACGTGAACCCGACCCGCCACGACATAAGGAGCGCCGGTCTTGTCGACGCCCCCGCCACGCGGAACCCGTTCGCCTTCGGCGACCACGCGCGGGCTGGGACGAACGCCGTATTTGGGATCGATGCCCGCCTTTTTGGGGCCTGAACCGCAATTGGCGACGAGAAGGCCCGTCGCGACGACGAGGGTCGCGCGCACGGCGAGGCGAAGCGAGCGGGCGGAGGTCTGCGCGAGGCGCGTGGAACGCTGATCCTGCAAAAGTCCTATCCGTCTTTCGGGCGTGCTTCCGAAGAAGCATCGCCTCACCTTCCCGACGGTCGCCGGGCTTCGTTTCCGAAGCATATGTTCGACGACGGTTGCTGTAGGGTTAACTCGTTCGGGAGCGTTCGGCAAGCCGACCCCTGTCCCGGCCTCAGTTTCCGAAGCGCGCCACGCCCTTTTCACCGTCGTCGCGGTGCCAGGCGACCTTCTCTCCGGGCAGAACATCGAGCGTGAAGCAGAAGGTGCGGCCGTCATACCAGGTGCGCCATTTCTGGCAGACCTTCTCGCCGTCCACCCACCAGCGACCGCTGTCGGAGGGCGCGAGGAACCGTCCGAGACCCGCCGCTTGACCGGAGCCGTCGACATGCCCGTCCGCCCGATAGAAGAGCGGCAGCTCGCCGCCGAGAGGAACCGCAAGATAGATGCGCTTGCCCGCGAGGAAGCGCCGCAACCGATCGCCCGACAATCTCTCGCCGCCGCCCGTCGTCGAAATCGCCGCCTTCGGCGCGCCTTCCGTACTTGACGCATGCGCCGCATCGCCCGCGAAGACCATGACCGATGCGATGGCCGCCGCCGCAAGGACCGCCGCCGCCGAACGCGGCAGCGCCGTCTTGGACACGTCGTTCGTCATGAGCGCCATCGAATCCTCCGTTGCAGACAGGGTCGCTACGACGGGCACGGTCGTTCGGATCAGGGATTGCACGCGAACCCGCCCGACGGGCCTCGACCGGCGAGGCCGGCATGATATAGATCCTCCCGTCCGGACATCGGTTGCATCCGGACGTCGGAAGGGTGGCCGAGCGGTTTAAGGCAGCGGTCTTGAAAACCGCCGTGGGCGCAAGTCCACCGTGGGTTCGAATCCCACCCCTTCCGCCACCATGCGCCTCACGGCATGTTGGTGCCGCCGTTCACGTGAATGGCCTGCCCGGTCACGAAGCCCGCGCTCGGTCCGCAGAGATACCGCACCATGCCCGCGACCTCGTCGGGGGTGCCGCGGCGGCCGAGCGGAATGTTGCGGGCGGCGTGATGCACCGCCTGCGCGGGGTTCGAGCCGCCGCGCACCGTATCGATCATTCCCGGCACCACGCAGTTCGACGTGATCGCATGCTCGGCGAGATCATGCGCCAGCGCCTTGGTGAAGCCCACGAGGCCCGCCTTCGCGGTCACCACATGGACGCGCTCGGGCGCGCCGCTGTGGCCTGTCATTCCGCCGATATTGACGATGCGCCCGCCGCCGGACGCGGCCCTTGCGATGATGTGGGGCATGGCGGCGCGGGCGGCGAGGAAGGCTCCGTCCAAGGTCGCGGCCATGATCTCGCGCCAAGCGGCATAGTCGATGGTCTCGATCCGCCCTTCCCGGCGCAGGGCGGCATTGTTGACGAGGATGTCGAGCCCGCCCAACGCCTCCACGGCCTTGGCGACCGCGGCCTCGATCTCGGCGGGCGTCCCGACGTCGCCCGTGACGACGACGGCGCGCACGCCCTCGGCGCGCACGAGCCTCGCGGTCTCCTCCGCCTCCGCGACGGAGCTCTTGGTGTGGACCGCGACATCCGCCCCGCCCTTCGCCAGCGCCACGGCGATATGGCGGCCGATATTGCGGGCGGCGCCCGTGACGAAGGCGATGCGCCCGGCCAATTCCTTCGTCGGATCGTTGCGCTCAGTCATGGGCCACCTCTTTCAGCACGTCGAAATTGCGCAGCGCCGGCATGTCGCCCAGCGCCGCAAGGATCCGCTCGGACGCGGTGTCGGGGATCCCGCCGAAGCGGGTATTGGCGCGGTACTTGGCCGTCAGCTCGTCGGAGGACAGCGGCTCGCGCACGCCGCCCCGCAGACAGGACTGGCGGGCCTCCATGACGCGCCCGTCGGTGAGCGTGACGCGGACATGGCCCGTGTAGTTGCTCGGATATTCGTTGTGCGGATCGACGACGTAGGTGACCTTCGACGCCAGCGCCAGGATCCGGGGATCCGAGATCCGGTCATGCGTGAACTGCGCGAGACCCGCGTCCCCGTCCACGGCCGCGACCGCGATGCAGTAGGGCGAGGAAAACTTGGCGCCGTAGGGCGTGCGGGGCGCCTGCTTTTCGGCCAGTGTTTCCCAAAGCCGGTGAACCGTGCCCTCGCCGACCTCGCAGACCACGCTCGCGACCTGCTCGGGGACCAGTCCCTCGCGCAGAAGCTGCAGCATGCAGTCGATGTAAGGCTGGGTCATCGTTCCGCAGGCATAGGGCTTGAAGGCCACGTCGCCCGCGGTCCAGCGCTCGCCGAGGCCGTCGACCAACAGCGAGAAATCGGGGTCGATGCTGTGGGCGAAGCCGTTGAACAACCCGTGCGTGCCCTCGAACACGGAGACCGGGCCGTCGAAGCCCGCCCGCGCGAGCATGGCGGCGCGAATGCCCGCCTGCGCGGCCCATCCCGCGTGGAAGCGCTTGGTCGAGGATCCGTCGGCCAGATATTCGATGATCCCCGAGGCGGCGCTGCCCGCGATGCCGAAGGCGTGCATCGTCTGCGTCTCGTTCAAGCGCATGGCGCGGGACGCGGCCCCCGCCGCCGCCAGCGTCCCGAGAATGGAGGTGGGGTGGAAGCCCGCCGCATGGACGGCCTTCTTGGCGACGAGCCCCAGTCGGCAGACGATCTCGATGCCCGCCGCCATGGCGACCGCGGCCTCGCGCCCGTCGATGCCGTCGCGCTCCGCGAGCGCCAAAATCGCCGGAACCATCACCGCGCCCGAATGCACCGGGCAGCCTTCGAAGGTGTTGTCGAAATCCTCGCCATGGGCGGCCACGCCGTTGACGAAGGCCGCGCCGCCGGCATCGAGCCGTCGCGAACGGCCGAGCACGGTGCACGGCCCGTCGGCGTCCCAGCTGTCGACGCAGGCGCGGGCGTAATCCTCGTGGCGCGCGGACAGGCTGAGACCGACAGTGTCCACCACGGTGGCGGTGACGGCGTCGATCGTGCGGGCGGGCAGGTGCTCGTAGCGCAGCGAGCAGATCCATTGCGCCAGCCGGGCGGAAACCGTGGCGCCCGCCACGGGCTTTGCGGAAGTCATGGTACGGTCCTTCATGCGTCAGGCCGCCCGCAGCGCCGAGAGAGCGCCGAGATCGGGCAGGTTCGGGAGGTCGAGGCAGAGATCGAGCAGGCGACGGCCGTAGTCGGGCGACAGACCGCCATGGGCGATGTTGCCGTGGAACTTGGCGACGAGTTCTTCGCGCGTCAGCGGCGCATGGCGGCCGCCGCGCATATGCGGGCGACGGATTTCATGCACGGTCCCGTCGGTCAACGTGGCGCGGACATGGCCCGTATAGTCGACCGGATAGGGGTTCGAAGGATCGACGACATAGCGGATGCGCCCGGCCAGAGCGAGGATGCGCTCGTCGCGCGCCTTCAGGTCGGTGAACTGGGCGAGCCCGGCGTCGCCGTCGAAGAAGCCGACGGCCATGCCGAACGGCATGGAGAACTTGGCGGCGTAACCCGACGACGGTCGATGTTTTTCGGGCAGAGGCTCCCAGAGCCTGTCCACCGGACCCTCGGCCGCTTCGCAGACGATCTCGACGATGGAGTCGGCCTGAACGCCGCGCGCGGCGAGTTCGATCATGCAGTCGATATAGGGGTGGATCATCGTCCCGCAGGCATAGGGCTTGAAGGCGATGGCTTCCATCAGGAAGCGCTCGCCGAGCCCGTCCAGCAGCGCTTCGGTCCGCGCCGGCGCGTCGCGGCCGAACACTTTGAAGACGTTTCTGCGGCCTTCGAAAATGGTGCGCGGGCCGACGAAGCCCGCCTTGGCCAGCATGGCGGCGCGATAGCCCGAATGCGCGGCCCAACCGGGATGAAGGCGCTTCGTCCAAGCACCCTCCGTCAGAAACTCGCCGAGCCCCGAGGCGAAGCTCCCCGCGATGCCCAGCGCCCGGGCCATCTGCGTCTTGTCGAGCCCCAGCGCGATCCCGGCCCCGGCCGCGCCGCCCAGCGCGCCGAGCACGCCGACAGGGTGAAACCCGGCCTTGTGGATGGCTCCGGGCACGACCTGGTTGACGCGACAGACCGTCTCCAGACCGGCCACGATGCCCTTGAGAGCGTCGCGTCCGCTGCGGCCGTGGCGCTCGCAGGCGGCGAGCACGGCGGGGATGACCATGGCCCCGACGCGGATCGGCGCGCCTTCCAGCGTATCGTCGAAATCCTCGCCGTGGATCGCGGTGCCGTTGACCAGCGCCGCGCCCGCAGCGTCGATCGGGCGGGCATGGCCGATGGCCGTGCAGGCGCCCTCCCCGTCCCAACCGTCCATCAGGGCCGCGATGTAGTCCGACCGGCGCGCCGCCACGCAGAGCCCGGCGGCGTCGATCAGATCGTCGATGGCGACGCTCACGGCCTTCGCCGGAAGACGTTCCGGATCGAGCGCCACGAGGCGTTCGGAAAACAACTCGGCCAGAGCTTGGCCGGGCGCGATCTTCGCGGGTCGCAGGTCCGTGGTGTTCATGACGTCCGTTCCTCCCGCGAAGCGGTCTCGCTCTCGCCGTTCTCGGCCAAGGTCCGGCCGGCCAGCGCGCTCTTTCTGATGCCGCGGCGGAGCAGTTCCAAACCGACGGCCTGATCGTCCTCGATGTCGAGGCTCACGCCGTTGCCGAAGCTGCGGACGTAGAATTCCTGCGTGGGCGTGTCCTTGGCCTGGAAGATCAACGACTCCACCCCATAGGCCGCGACCACCTCGCGGACGAGATCGAGCCGGGGCTCGTCGACGCCCTCGGTGATCCCCTCGGCCTGAACCAATACGCGCCACGGACCCGCCTCGCGAAGGGTCGCGATTTCCTTGATGATGCCGCCGTGCAGCGACGGGCGCGGATCGCTGCCCTTGCGCCCGGCTTCGGCCACCACGGACAGCCCGGCCGCCCCGGCCGATTCGATCAGACGGAGCTTGTCGCGGGTCGGCATCAGCACCTGCGCGCTCGAAACCTCGACGCCGTCCGCGCCGAGATCGCGCACCGTCTTGTAGAACCGATCGGACACGCCCTGCAGATAGGCCGCTTCGCTGCAGTCCCCCGCCATGAAGACCTTGATGCCCGCCGCGTGCAGCGTATCGATCTTGCGACGCAGCAGAGCCTCGTCGAGAACCCGCCATGCACCGATGGCGAATTTGACCCAGTCCACATGGTCGCCCGCCGTCTCGATGAGGTCGGCGATGCGGTTCATGCCGTAGCCGCGATCCGCGACGATCGTGAGGCCGACGTCGCGGGGCTTGGAGGGCCGCGGCGCGACGCGTATGAACGCGAAAGCCTTGTCTTCCAGCTCCATCCTCCTCGAACCGGTCCCGTTCATGCCGCTCTCCCGCCTCTCCGTACGCCGTGATGCCTGATCCCGCCGCAACGACTGTTCTGCTGCTGGCGGCGTCCGCCTTCGCGGCGGGCGCGTTCGGCGCGATGTTCGGTCTCGGCGCGGGGATCTTGTTGTCGTTCGCCGTCACCACGGCTTTCGGGGTGCATGCGGTCGTGCCCGTCGTCACGACCGCGATGATGCTCGGCAATGCCGGACGCATTTGGGTGTATCGCGGCGAAGTGAGTCATGGAACGCTGATCATCACGCTTCTCGGCGGCGCGCCCGCCGCCGTGCTCGGCGCCTTCGTGCATGCACGCCTGCACCCGGCCGCCGCCGCGGCGATCATCGGCTGCGTGCTGATCGCATGCATCCCGATGGGGCGTTTCGTCCGCGCCCGCAACATGTCCCTCGGTCGATGGGGACTTGCGGTGGCGGCGGTGGGCCTCGGCTTCATCGGCAGCCTCGGGATCGGCGCCGGCATGCTGGCGGTGCCCGTGCTGCTGGCGGCCGGCATCACGGGCCCGGCGCTGATCGCCACGGATGCGGCGCTCGCCGTCGGCACGTCGCTGGTTCGCGTCGCGTCGTTCAGCTGGCTGGGCGTGCTGCCTGCGCATCTGCTCGTCGCAGCCCTGCTGATCGGCCTCGCGACGATCCCCGGTGCATGGGTCGGCGCACGACTCGCCCGGCGTCTGGGCACGAAGCGCCAGGCGCTCGCGGTGGAGGCCTTCGCGGCCTTCGCCGGATCGGTCTTTCTCTGGGAGGCTTGGCGCCTCGCCTGACGAAGAACGCATCGTCATGACGCCCGAGCGGCCGCCGCCTTTCGGCTGTCGCGCCAGTCCCGCCACACCCCGAAGACGATGAAGAGCGCCGAAGCCGCGAGGAGACCCACCGCGATGGGATCCTCCAGGAAGATGTCGTGCTCCCCGCCGGAGAGCATGAGCGAGCGTCGGTAGTTGCTCTCCACCAACGGCCCCAGCACCACGCCCAGAACCGCCGGAAGGAACGGAAAGCCGCAGATCCGCATGAGGTAGCCGACGAAGCCCGCGAACAGGACGATGCCGACGTCGAACATCGTGGAGTTGATGGTGTAGATGCCCGACATCACCAGCAGGAACACGAGACCGGCGAGATAGGGCCGCGGCCTGTTCACCAGCCAGATGCAAACGGGCAGGATCAGCACCCCGATCAGGATCTGCGAGAGCGTCGCCACCAGCGATCCCGTGTAGAGACCGACGACCACGTCGGCGTTCTGCTCGAACAGCCGCGGGCCGGGCATCAGGCCGTGGATCAGCAAGCCGCCCAGAAGAACGGCTGCCGAATTGGAGCCGGGAATGCCGAAGCTCAACAGCGGGATCAGCGCCGTGCTCGCGACGGTGTTGTTGGCGGCCTCCGGTGCGGCGATCCCTTCGGGCGAACCCTTTCCGAACTCCTCCGGCCGCTTCGACCAACGTCGGCTTTCGCTGTAGGAAAGGAACGCGGCGATCGAGCCGCCGCCGCCGGGCAGTAGCCCCTCGAAGGTTCCGACCACCGAACCGATCATCTGCGGCTTGAACAATCGGCGCATCATGGCGAAGCGCGGCAGCACCAGACGCACGTTCTGCTTCAGCCGGTCGAGAACGCCGGGGTCGCCCGACTGCTGCAGGAGTTCGCTGACGGCGAAGAGCCCGACCATGATCATGATCGGCTTCACGCCGGACAGCAGCTCCGGCACGCCGAAGGCGTAACGGCTGACGCCCGAGATCGGATCGGAGCCGATGGTGGCCCCCATCAGCCCGAGGATGGCCGCGGCCAACGCCTTCAGCAGAGACCCGCCGGCGAGCGAGGCGATGATGCTGAGGCCCAATATGCCGATGGCGAAATAGGATGTCGGCTTGAACAACAGGGCGATGCCCGCGAGCGGCTCCGTCAGCAGGATCAGCATCATGAGCCCGAACAGGCTGCCGATGACGCCGGACCAGAGCGAGATGCCGAGCGCCTCGCCCGCCCTGCCCTGCCTGTTCATCTCGTAGCCGTCGATGACGGTGGCCGCGGCGGAATTGGTGCCGGGCGTCTTGATCAGGATGGCCGGGATGGAACCGCCGTATTCCGCACCGATATAGGTCGCAGCCAGCAGCACGATCGCGTTCGTCGGCTCCATCGTATAGGTGAACGGCAGGATCAGGGCCATGGTGATCGAGGCCGAGATGCCGGGAAGCGCCCCGCCGACGATGCCCCAGACGAGCCCGAGAAGGGAGATCGGGATCAGCGGGGTCGAGATGAGCAGAGTGAGCGCGCGGCTGAGATCGTCCACGAGAAGGCCTTTCAGAAAAACCAGCCGACGGGCTGCTCGGTCCCCAGCAGCTTGACGAAGATGATCCAGAACAGGACCCCCGCCCCCGCCGCGACCGCCGCGACGCGCCAAGTCGGCGCGATACCCTCGTAAAGAGCGACCACCGCGACGAGCAGCGCCACGCCGACGACGTAACCGACGATGGGGGCCGCCACGATGTATCCGATGCCGATGGCGACGAAGCCCAGGGCGCGCGGCAGGCTCGCGACGTAATCGCCGCCGGAAGCGGTCGGGGCCTGTGTTCGCCGCAGCCGCACGGCGGCGATGAGCCCGCGCAGGAGGATCAGCCCCGCCACGACGGCGAGGCCGATGGCCAGCAGTCTCGGCAGGCCTTCCGGCCCGACCTCGTCGGACAGGCTGGATTGCGGGATCTCGAGGGTCTGCAGGTGGTAGAGGGCGGCCACCGCGAGAAGGACGCCGCCTGCGGCGACGTCCCTCCAAGCGGCCTTTAGGTCGACCGGTACGCTCACTTGATCACGCCGTTCTCTTTGAAGAAGGTCTCGGCATCTTCGGCGAACTTGTTGATGAACTGCGCATAAGCGGCCTGACCCATATAGTCGGGCTGAAGAGCCTCGCCCTGCACGACCTTGAGATATTCGGGGTCGGCGAGCAGCTGCTGCACGGCCTTCTCCCAAACCGCGATGATCTCCGGCGGCAGCCCCTGCGGTCCGGCGAGACCGCGATATTTGCGCATCACGACGTCGTAGCCCAGCTCCTTGACGGTGGGCACGTTCGGCAGCGCGGCCGAGCGGGACGGCGTCACGGTCGCGAGGATCCGCACCTTGTTGGCCTCGAGCTGGGGTCGCAATTCGGCATATTCGCCGATGCCGATGTCGAGCGTGCCGTTGAGCACGTTCAGGAGCAGTTCTCCGCCGCCGTCATGCGAGACCACCGCGGCGTTGACGTTGGCCGCCTTCTTGATGCGCTCGGCCGCCTGACGTTCCATCGAAGCGGGCGTCGAAGCGCCCCAACGGCCGCGCTTTTCCTTCGCCGACTTGATGACGTCTTCCATCGTCTTGAACGGGCCGTCGGCGCGCGTGTAGACCAGCGTCGGATCGGCGAAGAAGTTCACCAGCGGCTGCAGATCCTTGTAGCTGTGCTGGGGCTTGCTGAGCAGCGACGTGAACACATAGGTCGGCGTCGTCGCATAGAAGGTCGCGCCGTCGGGCTTGGCCGTGGCCAGCTTGGTCATGGCGCGCGCGCCGCTGCCGCCCTGCGCATTCTCCACGATGAAGGTCGCGTCGATGTATTTGGGCAGATGCTTGGCCATCTCCCGCAGGAAGATGTCGCTGCCCGCGCCGGGGCTGGAATGCGTCACGAGCGTGACGACCTTGTGGGGGTAAGGTGCGGGCTGCGCCTGCACGGCATCGGTCCCCAAAGTCGTCGCGGCCGCCATGAGCAGCGTCGCCAGAAACTTGCGCATGATGTCGTCTCCTCCAATGGCGGCTTCAGCGGCCGCTCGTTCGATCTTCCCCGACGGACCCGCCCGAGGGTCCGCCTTCGGTCAAGGCTTCTTCCGCTCGAACCACCGCGAGCAGACGGTTCTTGGCGTTGATCACATGACGCCAATGCGCGTCATGTGCCCATTGCGCGTCGCGCGCCCGGACGGACTCGACCATCTCGCGATGCTCGCGGTTCGACACGGTCAGTCCGCCGCCCTGCACCAGGCTCCGTGCGCGGAACAGGGTCAGACGTTTGACGAACGCCTTGTACTCCGCGGCCAGGGTTCCGTTCCCGCAGGCGTCCAGAATGAAGGCGTGAAAGGCGAGGTTGAGCGGATAGTAGCTCTCGAAATCGAGCGCGGAGGCGGCCGCCTCCATGCGCGCGATGAAATCGTCGAGCTGCGCCACATCTGCCGGCGTGGCGCGGTCCGCCATCAGCCGGCCCGCCAAGCCGAACAAGGCGGCGCGGACGTCATAGACTTCACGAACTTCGCCGACCGACAGCGTCCTCACGAAGACGCCGCGGTTCGGGATGGCCTCGACCATGCCCGCGCCTTCCAGCGCCCGGAACGCTTCGCGGATCGGTCCGCGGCTGGTTCCGAAGCGGGACGCGAGTTGATTCTCGTTGATGCGCTCGCCCGGCTTGATCGTCCCGGCGAGGATGAGGCGCTCGATCTCCGTCTCCAGCACGCTGGCGAGCGAGCCGGTCCGGAAAATGTCACTGGGCGCCGTCCTGAACATGAAACTCAGAGTGGAG
>CAYNUN010000030.1:0-11963 GCA_964400345.1 uncultured Methylobacteriaceae bacterium | reverse complement strand
TGGGGGCTTCGGCGGCTGAGGGCGGAAGACCTGGATGCCCGCAGGCGCGGGCATGACGGGAGGGGTTTCGATCGATGAGGCCGTCGGGGCGGTCGGTTCGGGCGGGGGCGCCCGGAGGACCCCTCGGCTGATCCATCGCCTTCAGGCCGTCGTAACTTCGACGTCATTCCGTCCGACGGACGGGTCGTGAAGGAAAGAGTGCTCCGGCCCCCATGGCTTCTCCCGTCCTCGTCCGTCTTCGTTTCGATCTCCGCCTCGCGGACAATCCCGCTCTCTCCGCCGCCGTCGCGACGGGACGGCCGGTGCTGCCGTTTTTCTGTCTCGACGAGGAGAGCCCCGGCGTTCGACCGCTCGGCGGAGCGTCGCGCTGGTGGCTTCATCATTCGCTGGCGCGGCTCGCGGAGGATCTCGAAGGGCGCGGCGCGTCGCTGCTGTTGCTGCGCGGGCGGGATGCGGACGTGGTTCCGGAACTGATCCGGCGCAGCGGGGCGTCTGAGATCCATTGGAACCGTCGGTACGACGCGGCGGGCGTCGCCGTCGACCGGGCGCTGAAGACCGCGCTCGAAGCGGCGGGCGCGACGGTGAAGAGCCATAACGGCGCGCTTCTCTACGAGCCTTGGGAAGTGACCACCAAGGCGGGCGACCCGATGAAGGTGTTCACGCCCTTCTGGCGCGCGGCACGGGCCGTGCGGCCCGTCCCCTCCCCCTCCCCGGCGCCGGATCGGATCACGGGATTTTCCACGACGGGACTCGGCGGGGTCGCGCTCGCGGACCTCGCGCTTCCGCCGACGAAGCCCGATTGGGCGGGCGGGCTGCGCGAGGCGTGGACGCCCGGAGAGGCGGGCGGCAAGGCGCGGCTCGCGCGATTCCTCGCGGGCGGTTTCGCGGGCTATGCGGAACTGCGCAACCGGCCGGATCTGGAGCATACGTCGGGCCTGTCGCCGCATCTGCGCTTCGGTGAGCTTTCGCCGCGCATGGTGTGGCATGCGGCCGAACAGGCGATGCGCACGGGCGCTTCGGGCGCGGGCGAGCGGGATCTGGAAATCCTGCAGTCGGAACTCGGCTGGCGGGAATTCGGCTACCACCTCCTCTTTCACAATCCCGACCTCGCGGGCACGAATTTCAACCGCCGCTTCGACGCCTTTCCGTGGCGGAGCGATCCGGCGGCGTTGAAGGCGTGGGAGGCCGGGAAGACGGGTTATCCCATCGTCGATGCGGGGATGCGGCAGCTCTGGACGACGGGCTGGATGCACAACCGGGTGCGGATGATCGTCGCGTCCTTCCTCGTCAAACATCTGCTCGTCGATTGGCGGGCGGGAGAAGAATGGTTCTGGGACACGCTGGTCGACGCCGATCCGGCGAGCAATCCGGCGAGCTGGCAATGGGTGGCGGGGTCGGGCGCGGACGCCGCGCCCTATTTCCGGATCTTCAATCCGGTGATCCAGGGCGAGAAATTCGACCCGGAGGGCGATTACGTCCGGCACTGGGTTCCGGAACTCGGACGCCTGCCCGCGAAGCTCATCCACAAGCCGTGGACCGCTTCGTCCGAGCGACTCGCTCAGTTCGGGCTTAAGCTCGGCGGCGCCTACCCCCGGCCGATCGTGGAGCATGAAGATGCCCGCGACCGCGCGCTCGCCGCCTTCCAGACCCTCAAGGGCGCCGCCTGAGCGCCGTCTCCGGAGAAGATCCTTGATGCGCATCGCCATCGTCGGCACCGGCATCGCCGGCAACGCCGCCGCCTACGCCCTCACCCATGCGCCGGGCGCGAACATCACCGTCTATGAGAAGGAGACGCGGCTCGGCGGCCATTCGGCGACCGTGGACGTGTTCTATGACGGCGAGACGATCGCGGTCGATACGGGCTTCATCGTCTACAACGAGATGAATTATCCGAACCTGACGGCGCTGTTCGCGCATCTCGGCGTCGAGACGCAGGCGTCGGACATGAGCTTCGCGCTGTCGATGCGCGGCGGACGCTTCGAATGGTGCGGGCGGACGCATGACGTGCTGAACGGGCTCTTCGCCCAGCGCAGCAACTTCTTCTCGCCCGCCTATATCGCGATGCTCGTCGAGGTGCTCCGCTTCAACAAGCTCGCACGGACGGACCGCGCCTCGGGCTTCATGGAGGGGATGTCGCTCGCGGCCTATCTGAAGGCGCGCGGCTTCTCGAAGCGGTTCCGCGACGGCTATCTCGTGCCGATGGGCGCAGCGATCTGGTCGATGTCGCCTTCGGCGATGATGGGATTCCCGGCGGCGAGCTTCGTGGCCTTCTTCGAAAACCACCATCTGATGCAGTGGAACAGGCCCGTTTGGCGGACGGTCGCGGGCGGAAGCCGCAACTATGTCGCCAAGCTCGCGGCGGGATATCGCGACCGGGTGCGGACCGGCGCGGGCGTGGTGCGCGTCGTGCGGACGGAGACGGGCGTCGAGGTGACGGACGCGACGGGCGCGACGGAGACGTTCGACTCGATCGTCTTCGCCTCGCATTCCGACGAGACGCTCGCGATGCTCGCGGATCCCTCGCCCGCCGAGCGCGAAATTCTCGGCGCGATCCGCTATCGTGCGAACGACGTCTGGCTGCATCGCGACCCGGCGCTGATGCCCAAGCGCCGCCGCGCCTGGGCCGCGTGGAACGTGATTCAGGGGGACGACCCCGATGCGGATGTCTGCGTGAGCTATTGGATGAACGCGCTGCAGAACATCGATCCGAACCGACCGCTCTTCGTGACGTTGAATCCTCCGACGCCGCCGCGGGAGGATCTGGTGTTCGGTCGCTTCAATTATGCCCATCCGCAATACGACACGGCCGCGATCGCCGCGCAGAAGCGCATCGACGAGATCCAGGGCCGGCGCAGGACGTGGTTCTGCGGAGCGTGGCAGGGCTTCGGCTTCCATGAGGACGGGCTCGCCTCGGGCCTGCGCGTGGGCGAGGCGCTCGGCGGTTCGGTGCCGTGGCGGATGTCTCCCGCGGCCTTTGCGGAGGCCGCCGAATGACGACCGAGGCCGCTTTCCCGCCCCCGCGGGAAGCCGCCGCGCTCTATCGCGGCGAAGTGATGCATGCGCGGATGAAACCCGTCGCGCATCGCTTCGCCTATGGCGTCTATTCGCTCCTGATCGATACCGGGCGGCTTGCGGAGGCCGACCGGGTCTCGCCGTTCTTCTCCGTCGGGCGGTTCAATCTCGCGGGCTTCGACCCCAAGGACCACGGCCCGCGGGACGGCGGACCGCTCGACGAACATGCCCGCGACATGTTGCGGCGGGCGGGCGAAACGGTGGACGGCGGGCGGGTGCTGCTCCTGTGCTATCCGCGCATTCTGGGCTTCGTGTTCAATCCGCTCTCGGTCTTCTTCGTCTATGACGCGGAGGACCGGCTGCGCGGCCTGCTCTACGAGGTCCGCAACACGTTCGGCGAACGCCACACTTATGTTGCGCCCGTCCGCGAGGGCGAACTGAGCCCGGCGGGCCTCAAGCAGGAACGGGGGAAGCTCTTCTACGTCTCGCCCTTCAACGGGATGGAGATGCGGTATCTCTTCCGCATCAGGCCGCCGACCGAAACGGTGGCGCTGCGCATCATCGAGACCGATGCGGAGGGCCCGCTTTTGTCGGCGACGTTCCTCGGCGAAAAGGAAACATTGACGACACCCGCCCTTTTGCGTGCATTCTTCGGCATACCGCTGCTGACCCTCAAGGTCGTGGCGGGGATTCACTGGGAAGCGGCACGGCTCTGGATCAAGGGCTTGCGGCTCGTGTCGCGGCCTCCGGCCCCCGCGCCCGCCAGTTTCGTCGATCTCGATCCCGAGGCCCGGCCTCGGACCTCCCCCGTCGAACCGTGAGCACGACGATGAACGTCCATGTCCCCGAGGTGACCAAGGTCACGCCCGATACGGTCGATCGCCATACGGCCGGGCTGCCCTTCGCCGCGCGGCAGACCTTCCGTTTCGCGACCCGCATCCTGCGGGGGCGGCTCGATGCGCGCCTGCCCGACGGACGCGTGCTGCGCTTCGAGGGCCCGGAACCGGGCCCGGCCGCGGAGATCATCGTCCGCGATCTGCAATTCGCGCGTCGTTTCGCCGACGGCGGCGACATCGGCATTGCCGAAGCCTATCTGCTCGACGAATGGGACACGCCCGACCTCACGCGCTTTCTCGAGCTGTTCTGCGCCAATCACGAGATGATCGCGCAGCTGCTCGACGGGCGGCCTTGGGTGCGGATGCTCCAGCAGTTCCGGCATTGGATGAACCGCAACACGCGGGCGGGCTCGCGCCGCAACATCCATGCGCATTACGACCTCGGGAACCGCTTCTACGAGGCGTGGCTCGACCGGACGATGACCTATTCGGCGGCCTTGTACGAACACGACAAGGAAGACCTCGCCAAGGCGCAGACGAACAAATATGCGGCGCTGGCGCGCGACACCGGCATCGGCCCCGGGGACCACGTTCTCGAAATCGGCTGCGGCTGGGGCGGCTTCGCCGAATATGCGGCGAAGGAGATCGGGTGCCGGATCACGGGGCTCACGATCTCCACCGAACAGTTCGAATATGCGAAAAAGCGCATGTTCGAGAACGGCTTGAACGAGAAAGTCGATATTCGACTTCAGGATTATCGCGACGAGACGGGAAGCTACGACCGGATCGCCTCGATCGAGATGTTCGAGGCCGTGGGCGAGCAGTATTGGACGACCTATTTCCGGCAGGTGTCCGAGCGGCTGAAGCACGGCGGGCGGGCCGGCATTCAGGTGATCACGATCCAGGATCGGTTCTTCCCGACCTATCGCCGGGAGGTGGACTTCATCCGCCGCTACATCTTCCCCGGCGGGATGCTGCCGACGCCCGGCATCATGAAGGAATTGGGCGAACAGGCGGGCCTCGGCCTTCAGCATGAGCGGATCTTCGGCGGGCATTACGCGAAGACCTTGGCGGAATGGCGGGAATTGTTCCGCGCGGCATGGCCGAAGCTCACGGGGCTCGGCTTCGACGAACGCTTCCGGCGGATGTGGGAATATTACTTCGCCTATTGCGAGGCGGGTTTCCGCTCGGGGAACATCGACGTCCGGCAATTGGTCTATGCGAAGGGCGCATGAGGCGATGGAGTACGGAGAGGTTCGAGCGGCTCGGTCTTCTCCTCCTCTCAGGGTGAGGAGGCCCGAAGGGTCGTCGCGAACCGTCGCGCCGGGCCGGGCGCCGACGGCGGCCGACATCGGGAGCCGAACACCGCGTGGTTCGAGACGCGGCCTGCGGCCGCTCCTCACCATGAGGTTTTCGGGGACCGCGGCACGAGAGTCCGCTCCGGCATGACCCGCCTTTCCCCCGAACCCTCGACCGCGACGCTTCTCGCTTATGCCCTGCCCGCGCTGCCGCTGGCGGTGCTCGCGCTGCCGTTCTACGTGCTCGTGCCCGCCTTCTATTCCGAAGGCCTCGGCCTGCCGATCGCCGCGGTGGGACAGGCGCTGTTGATCATCCGCATCCTCGATGCCGCGAGCGACCCGGTGACGGGCATTCTTGCGGATCGGTTTCGGCCGGGCTTCGGGCGGCGGCGGATCTGGGTGCTGCTGTCCGCGCCGCTGACCGCGGCCGCGGCCTTCATGGTGTTCAGCCCGCCCGAGGGAGCGACGACGGCGCATCTCCTGTTGTGGGGCGGGCTTCTCTCGATCGCCTGGACCGGGACGCAGATCGCCTACGGCGCTTGGGGCGCGGAATTGTCGCGCAGCTATGGAGGACGGACCCGCGTCGCGGCGTTCCGCGAAGGGCTGACGGTTCTGGGCACCTTCATCGCGCTGGCCGCCCCCGCGCTGCTGCCGCAATTCGGCCTGACGGGCCGGCGGGACGTGCTGACCGCCTTCGCGATCATGGTGGGCGTCGGCCTGCCGCTCGCGGCGCTGGTCACGGTGCTCGCCGTCCCGGAGCCCGTCGAACGGCGGCGGATGCGCAAACCGTTCCTCGAAGGGCTGCGGGAAGTGTTCGCCAATGCGCCGTTCCGGCGGCTGCTCGCGGCGTTCTTCATCAACGGCTTGGCGAACGGATTGCCGGGCGCGCTCTTCGTCTTCTTCGTCTCGCACAAGCTCGGGGCGCCGGATGCGGTGGGGCCGCTGCTGGTGCTCTATTTCGCCTGCGCCGTGGTGGGCGTGCCGCTCTGGCTGAAGCTCGCGGAGCGGACCTCGAAGCATCGCGCTTGGGCGCTCGGCATGGGGATGGCGATCGCGGCCTTCATCTTCGCGCCGATGCTGGGACCGGGCGACCTCGCGATCTTCGCGGCGATCACGGCGGTGACGGGATTCGCGCTCGGGGCGGACGTGGTGCTGCCGGCCTCCATTCAGGCGGACGTGATCGACGTCGACACCGCGCGTTCGGGCGAGGAACGCGCCGGGTTCTACCTCTCCTTCTGGACGCTGGCGACGAAGCTGGCGCTTGCAGGAGGCGTCGGGATCGCGTTTCCGCTGCTGTCGGCTTCGGGCTTCGATCCGGCGCAGGGGATCGTGACGGAGCGCGGTTTGACGGTGCTGGGCCTCCTCTATGCGGGGCTGCCGTCGCTGCTCAAGATCGCGGCCGTCGCGCTCGTGTTCCGCTTCCCGCTCGATCGGACGACGACAGAGGCGCTGGGGCGGCTGCTGGCCGATCAGGAGGGCCGGGGCGGTTCGGAATCCGATCCGGACGCCTTGCCGGACGCGCCCGTCGACCGGCCGACCAGCGCGAGATAAAGCCCGTAGGGCAACAGGTTGAGCGCCTTCAGGATATAGGCGAAGCGCTTCGGGAAGGTGATCTCGAAGCCCGCGCGGAGGAAGCCCTCCACGACGCGGCGGGCCGCCTCGTCGGTCGACAGCAGGAAGGGCATCTTGAAATCGTTGACGGCGGTGGCGGGCGTTTCGACGAAACCGGGATTGATCACCTGAATGGTGACGCCCGCTGGGTTCGCGTCGAAGCTCAGCGCCTGCGCCATATTGATCAAGGCGGCCTTGCTCGCCCCGTAGGCGGCCGCCTTCGGCAAGCCGCCGTAGCCCGCCACGGAGGCGTTGATGCCGATCTGCCCATGGCCGCGGGCGGCCATGCGGGGCAGCAGCGCCGCCAAGGCGTTCACGGTGCCCATCACGTTGACGTCGAAGGTCCGGCGATAGACGGCGACGTCGATCGTGACGCCGTCGACCGGGACATAGACGCCGGCGTTGAGAAAGGCGAGGACGACGGGTCCGTGTTCCGCCTCGACCCGGGCGACGGCCGCGGCGACGGCGTCCGCATCCGTGACGTCGGCGGGGGCAGGAACGATGCGCCCGGGTGCGCGGATCTCGTTGACGAGGGCGGCGAGTTCGGGCTCGCGACGCGCGGTGACCGCGACGGTCCAGCCCCTGCGGGCGAGTTCGAGCGCGACGGCGCGGCCGATGCCCGAGCTGGCCCCGGTCACCCAAGCGATGCCGTCCTGCGGACGGGCTCTGTAAGGAATGGACATCGGTGCTCCCTGACCCTCTTACGGATCGGGGAGCCGTCCGGTTCAGTGGCCGAAGAGGCGCTGCATGATGCGGCCGACGGGACCCGTCAGGCGCAGGGGCGCATCCGTCACGGCGAAGCAGATGCAGTCTTCGTCTTCGTCGGCGCGGGGACGGTGATCGACCTCGTTGTCGGCGATGGCGATGTCGCCGCGGCGGTAATGGCCGGTCGCGTCGGAAAAGCCGCCCTTGAGCACGAGCGTGACTTCCATGCCCTCATGCGTGTGGGCGGGCATGACGCGGCCCGGCTTGATCCACAGCAGCGAAGCTTCGCCGCGCGACGCGTCCGACACGCGATGCTCGCGGATGCCGGGAAGCAGCGTCCTCCATTCCAGATCGACGAAATCGGCTCCGATGAAGTCGGCGAGCGGCGCAGGAATGACGCCGTCACCGCGACGCGCGGGCGTCGACCTATCATGCGCGGAAAAGATCGCGTCGAGCTTCGCTTCGCGGTTCCTCACCGGGACGGGATCGGATTCCTCGACCCGGCGGGCGGCACTTTCTTCAAGCATGCGCACGAAACGACGATTGTCGGGCTTGATCGCGAGATGAGCGGCGACGAGGCGGTGGAGCGAAGGGCTGAGAGAACCCGCGGCGAAGCCCGCAAGAAGGGCGTCCAAGGGTTGGTCGCGACCGGCGCCTTTTGAGTCGTGCATCAAGGAGTAGACCTCTGAAGTCGTCGACCGCCAACGGGCCGAAAAATGCTCTTTCGCCTCGCTACGAACCGGATCGTCGAACGGATCAATCGACACCTGTCCTGCCTGCTCGAAAGTCGCGCATTCGCCCATAAGAGCCATTCGTAGTTACACGTATGCGACCCGAGCCGAATTGTCGCGCCCACCCTTCTTTCGGAGGATGCGGCTCGGCCGACGGAAGGACCGGACCGCTTGCCGACGCGGCGTCCGGCCACTAGCGTCGGAGCGGAAACGAACGGAATTCTTGCAGCCATGACCATTCGGAACGGAATCGTCGACGCCGTCGGGCGGACGCCGCTCATCAGGCTCGAAGGCCCCTCCGCCGCGACGGGCTGCACCATTCTGGGCAAGGCGGAGTTCATGAACCCCGGCGGCTCCGTGAAGGATCGCGCGGCGGCGGGGATCATCAGCGACGCCGTGGCGAGCGGACGTCTCAAGCCCGGCGGGATCATCGTCGAGGGAACGGCGGGCAATACGGGGATCGGCCTCGCGCTGCTCGGCAATGCGTTGGGCTTCCGCACCGTGATCGTGATCCCGGACACGCAGTCGCAGGAAAAGAAGGACATGCTGCGGCAGGTCGGCGCGGAACTGGTCGAGGTTCCGGCCGTGCCTTATGCGAACCCCAACAATTACGTGAAGGTCTCGGGTCGGCTCGCGGAACGGCTGGCGAAGGAGCATCCGCAGGGCGCGGTCTGGGCGAATCAGTTCGACAACGTCGCCAACCGACAGGCCCATATCGACACGACCGGGCCGGAAATCTTCGAGCAGACCGACGGCAAGGTCGACGGCTTCATCTGCGCGGTCGGCACGGGCGGCACGCTCGCGGGCACGGGAATGGCGCTCAAGGCGCGCAATCCCGGCGTGACGATCGGCCTCGCCGATCCGATGGGCGCGGCGCTCTACTCCTATTACACGACGGGCGAACTCAAGGCCGAAGGCTCGTCGATCACCGAGGGGATCGGACAGGGGCGCATCACGAAGAATCTGGTGGATGCGCCGATCGACGTCGCCTTCCGCATTCCGGACGAGGAAGCCATTCCCGTGACCTTCGATCTCCTCGAAAAGGAGGGGCTCTGCCTCGGCGGCTCTTCCGGCGTGAACGTGGCGGGCGCGATGCGGCTCGCGCAGCGTCTCGGGCCGGGGAAGACGATCGTCACCATCCTCTGCGACGGCGGGACGCGCTACGCCTCCAAGCTCTACAATCCGGACTTCCTGCGCTCGAAGGGGCTGGCGGTGCCGGCGTGGCTCGAACGCGCCTCCTCCATCAAACCGGATCTTCAGTGATGCGCACCGAACAGCTCTTCCGCGCCGACGCTTATCTGACGGAGGCGCAAGCGACGGTGCTCGCCGTGAACGAGCGGGGCGGCATCGTCCTCGACAGGACCGTGTTCTACGCCACGGGCGGCGGCCAGCCCGGCGACGTCGGCGTGCTCGTGCGGGCGGACGGATCCGAGATCCGGATCGCGACCGCGGTCTACGGCGAGGACAAGACCGAGATCGTCCATGTACCGTCCGAGGGACAAAGCCTGCTCGCGCCGGGAGAAACGGTGACGGCGAAGCTCGATTGGGCCGTCCGTCACCCGCGCATGCGCGTGCACACGGCGCTGCATCTCCTGACCGTCGTTCTCCCCTACCCCGTTACGGGCGGCTCGATCGGCGACGGCGAGGGGCGGCTCGATTTCGACATTCCCGACGCGGTCGAGAAGGACGAGATCACCGCGAAGCTCGCCGAGATCATCGGCCGGAACGCCGACGTGACGGAACGCTGGATCACGGACGAGGAATTGCTCGCGAACCCGGACCTCGTGAAGACCATGTCGGTGAAGCCGCCGATGGGTTCCGGCCGCGTGCGGCTCGTCGAGATCGCGGGCCTCGATCTCCAGCCCTGCGGCGGCACGCATGTGCGCAACACGCGCGAAATCGGCGCGGTCGTCGTCACGGGCATCGAAAAGAAGGGCAAGCAGAACCGCCGCGTGCGGATCGCGCTGGCTTGAGCGAAAAACGGACCCCGAGGACATCCCCCCATGTCGAACCCGCATCTCGTCTCCACCGAAAGGCTCGCGGCGGAACTGTCCGCCCCCGACATCGTCGTGGTCGACGCCTCCTGGTACCTCCCCGCGATGAACCGCGACGGGCGGGCGGAATACGAGGCCGGGCACATTCCCGGCGCGGTGTTCTTCGACATCGACGCGATCAGCGACAAGACCTCCCGCCTGCCGCATATGCTGCCGGGCCCGGAGGATTTCGCGCGGGCGGTGGGCGCGCTCGGCATCGGCGACGGGAAACGGATCGTGGTCTATGACGGGGCGGGCCTGTTTTCGGCGCCGCGCGTGTGGTGGACGTTCCGCACCTTCGGGGCGCGGGACGTCGTGATCCTCGACGGCGGCGCGCCGAAATGGAAGAGCGAGGGGCGGCCGTGGACGGACGAGCCGTCGCGCGTCCGGCCCGCGACCTTCACGCCGCGGCTCGACCATGGCGCGGTCGCGGGCATGACGGATGTGCAGCGCGCGCTCGCGGCGGGCGTGCAGGTGGTGGATGCGCGCTCGGGCGAGCGATTCCGCGGCGAAGCGCCGGAGCCGCGCCCGGGGCTTCCCTCGGGCCATATTCCCGGTTCGCTCAGCCTCCCTTCCGTGAAGCTGCTCGAGGACGGCCGGTTGAAATCGCGCGAGGATCTCGCCCGGGCCTTCGCCGAGGCGGGAGTCGACGTGGAAAAGCCGGTGATGACCACCTGCGGATCCGGCGTCTCCGCGGCGATCATCACGCTGGCTCTCGAAAGCTTCGGCAAGACGGGCAAGGGCCTTTACGACGGCTCCTGGTCCGAATGGGCCTCGACGCCGGGCTGCCCGGTCGCGACCGGGCCCGCCTGATCAGGCGCGGCGGCGTTCGCCGCCCGCTCCCGCCCCGGTCTCCGAGGTACCGCTTACGCTCGTCGGAGCGGCCGCTTCCGGTTTCGGCGACGGCGCGACGGCGGCGATCGGGATTTCGCGCCGCACCGCGCGCATCGACGCGGGCTTCGGGACGCTCACATGGAGCACGCCCTTGTCGAAGCGTGCGACCACTTCGGCCTCGCCGGGCTCGAAGTTGAGGGGGATCGAACGACGGAACGTACCGTAGGTCCGTTCGGTGACGGTGCAGTCCTTCTCATGGCGGGTGCTCTCCGCCTTTTTCTCGCCTTCGAGGATCAGGCGACCGCCTTCGATGGAGAGGCGGACGTCCTTCTCGTCCACGCCGGGCAGTTCGGCGGTGATCTCGACGGCGTCGCGGGTCTCCGACACGTCGACGGAAGGCATTGCGAGGCCGGGAACGCCGCTTTCCCAGAGGCTCGGCAGTCGACGGCCGAAATCGCGCATCAGATCGTCCATCTCGCGGCGGAAGCTCGCGAAGGGATCACGGGGCTCGTTGCCCCACAGCGACGGCAGCATGTTCAGCATTCTCGCCTCCCCTGATGATCATGGCTCCACGGGGCCGACGGCCACCGTCCGCAGAGGATATATGACGTTGGGGAAGATATTGTGACGCCGGCCGAAAGGATGAGGCTCCGTCCAGCGCCTCGTCGCGACGGGCGCTGCAGTCGTGCGCCACGCGGTCATGTCCGGGGATGCGGGTATCCACGACTTGGGGTGCATGTGCGGGGAAGGAAGACGTGGATGCCCGCATGCGCGGGCATGACGGTCGAGGTGGAAGGTTGGCGTGCAGGCCCGCGGGGGCGGGCAGGACGGTCGGGGGTGGAAGGGCGGCGCGCAGGCCCGCGGGGGCGGGCGTGCACGCCGAGAGCGGTCAGTGGAGGATCT